>CAZDIN010000001.1:0-24721 GCA_964505515.1 uncultured Eubacteriales bacterium
GACTCTATCGTGGAGGCAAAGCGGCGTATTCATTGCTGCTCGGTCTGTCAGAACCTGACCGACAGCGAGACCTGTCCTATATGCTCAAACCCTGCCCGTGACCACAGCGTCATCTGCGTCGTAGAGGACGCTCAGGACGTCATGGCGTTCGAGAGGACACGCGAATACAACGGCGTTTACCATGTGCTGCACGGAGTGATATCTCCGCTTGACGGCATCGGCCCTGACCAGCTTCGCGTGCGCGAGCTGTTGGCAAGGCTTGCCGACGACTCGGTCAAGGAGATAATCATGGCGACCAACCCCACCGTCGACGGCGAGGCAACCGCCTCCTACCTGTCGCGGCAGATCAAGCCCATGGGGCTGAAGGTCACGCGCCTTGCCTACGGTATCCCCGTCGGCGGAAGCCTTGAGTACGCTGACGACGTCACCCTTTCGCGCGCGCTCGAAGGACGCAACGAGATATAACATGATCAGAAAAACGCCGACAGGTCTTTTGACCCGTCGGCGTTTTTTCATATGTGTCTTATTTTACAGTGATGTCGATGTAGGCGGAGTAGCTTTCACCCTGTCGGAGAGCAGTCATGTCGCGCTTGCTCTCCATGTCGTCGATGACGCCGTATTTTGCAGGCAGGCTCATCCACGGCTCAATGCACATGTACGGTGCGGAGGTCATCGGCATATGCCAGAAGCCGACATACTTCATGTCGGGGTAGGAAACCGTGACCGAACGGCTATCGGTGTCGCAGGCAAGCAGGATCTTTCCGCCCGTCTTATCAAGCACAACGGCGTCGTTGTCGAACATGTCGTGATGCAGGTGATACTTTCCGCCCTCCTCAAGCTTGTAGGGGACCTCCTCATCGGTCATGTAGCATTCCTTCATGATAAGCTCAACCGGCTTGACGCCGTTATCAAACTGAAGGTAGTAGTCCTCGAACTTGCTCTCCTTGCCGAGAGGAATGTTGTAGCCGGTGTGACCGCCGAAGGTGAAATACATGGTGTTTTCGCCGTTATTGGCGGCACTGTATTCGGTGCGGACGGTGTCACCGAAGAGGGTGTGCGTCACAGAATACTCAAAATCAAAGGGATAGACCTTCTTGGTCTCCTCGTCTGCCTTGATGACAAAACGGATGCTGTCAGCCGTCTGCTCGGCGACCGCGAGCGGCATCTTGCGAGTGAAGCCGTGGAGCAGCATTTCATAGGTCGTACCCTTATAGGTGTACTTTCCGTCGGTCAGTCTGCCGACGATGGGGAAGAGATTGGGTGAGGTGCCCGCCCAATAGGTCGGGTCAGCCTGCCAGAGATACTCGGTGTCGTTGTCCTTGCGGTAGAGGGACACCATCTCGGCGCCGACATCGTTGATCTTTACCTTCAGAAGCTCGTTTTCGATAGTGTAGATCATGTTGTTTCCTCCTGTGTGTTATATTCTGATGCTATTATACCGGATTTTCATGCTTCATCAACCAAAAAAACAAGCCCGTATGTCCCTTAAGGCACACAGGCTCATCAGCTTACTGTTTTGGCGCGCGGCGCGAACGGCGCACGTCTAAATTATTCTTTTTCTTCAGGCCGGAGATCTTATCGTCACTGGTCTGCTTAAACTTGTTCATCATATCCTCAAAGGACATGGACTCTTCCTTACGGGCGACCCATTCGCCTCCTGTAGGACGGTCAGGCACTGCCGCCGGCTTCTTTGCCGCGACCTTCTGACGCTCCTGAGTGCGTTTGATGGAGAGACTGATCTTGCCATCCTCGCTGATGTTCATGACCTTGACCTTTACGGTCTGACCGATGGTGAGATGATCGTTGATGTTCTCAACAAAAGTCTGTGCAACCTCGGAAACATGGACCATTCCCGTCTTGCCCTCGCCCAGCGACACAAACGCGCCGAACTTAGTAATACCTGTAACCTTGCCTTCTAAAATACCGCCGACCTCAAGCTGATTCATAAAAAAAGAATATCCTCCTCGGAGCGCATCGCGCCCTATTATCCGTACAAATTCCCTCACCGTAGGTGAAACCGCATTCATCCCACGGCAAACAACCGGCTGCTTTCTACCTCTTTTGCTTAAACACGATCTCGTCCTTGTACACATAGCCGAGACGGTCGCGTGCCGCACGCTCAATGATGTCCTTGTCCGAGCCGTTGCGCAGAAGGTTAGTAAGCTCTTCATTCTGAAGAGTCACGGTCTCAAGAGTAGCCTTGGTATCCGCAAGCTCACGCCTTTTCTCCGTCAACTCGGTGTGGACGTCCCACATGGAAACGATAAGATATCCGGCGAATGCCAAAAGCGCAAGACGGACCAAAATACTATGACCATGCCTGCTCTTTGCCGCTCTCATCCTTCATCCCCCTGCCCTGTCGGTGTTTGGTATGCGCGCTATGGGGATTATACAACAAACGCATCAGCCGTTTCAAGTGCTTTTTCAAGAAATTTGTAAACTTTTTGAAAAATGTGCCCACTTTTTCGGCAAGCCGGCGCAAAAGACGCCAAACAGGAGTCAGTATCCTGATGCTTACAAACCTCTCGACCGCCTTGAAGCCACGCACGACAGGCTTCGCGGCGGCAAGCAGCAACCGACTTACCGTAAACCTGAACGCAGCAAAGCCCAACCCCTCACCAAGCAGGGCAAAGATGCGCACGACACCCTTGCAGCGCACAAGCATCAGACCGTAGGTCAGCACCCCGCATATGAACCACCAGACGACGTCCTGCCTGAAGGCGCTCCACTTCGACGGTCGGTGCGCATACCGCAGTATGCGAAACAGGTCGTAGAAAAAGCAGAGCACCGCGCCCAACGCCGCGGCGATCCAGAAGGTGACTATCTGGCCGCCGACGTCGACCTGTATCTCACTCATCTGAACAGACGGCTGAAGACACCGCCGCCCTTCGACCTCTCATCCGTATAGATCATCGCATAAACAGTGCCGGTCACGTTAAGCTCGCCCGTTTCGGTGTTCAGGCGGCTGATGTGGAGTCCGCTTCCCCTCAGGGTCAGCTCACCCATATCAGTGTAGACCACCAACGTCTGCTCGTCAAAGCTGTCCACGTCAGAAACGCCCGTCACCGTCAGCTTTTTACGATCCTCAAGTATAACGTTATGCGGAGCCTTCACGCTTCGTTTTTCCTCGGTTATGCCCAAAACAAATCCGCCTCCTTTTTATCTCATACAAAAATATATGAAAAAAGAAGACGGGTTATGTCCTGATAAGACTGTGTATAATTTTAATCGATCACTGTGTAAAGGTCGGCGGCGTTATCCTTTGTCGCATGCTCTGACACGGCGTTTACCTTCACCTTCACCGTGCGGCTGCCGAAGGATATCTCGATGACATCCCCCACCTTGACGTCATAGGACGCACGCACCGGCTTTCCGCCGACGCTGACGCGTCCTGCGTCGCAGGCTTCGTTTGCCACGGTGCGCCGCTTGATAAGGCGCGACACCTTAAGAAATTTATCGATCCGCATATCATTCTCTCCAAAAGAACAGGTGACCGGCCCGATAAAGCCAGTCACCTCTGCTTAATTAAAACTCTCGATTAAAGGGCATCCTTGAAAGCCTTAGCAGCCTTGAATACAGGCGACTTGGAAGCAGCGATCTGGATGGGCTGCTTGGTCTGGGGATTCAGGCCGGTACGGGCAGCGCGCTCACGAACCTCGAAGGTTCCGAAGCCAAACAGCTGTACCTTGTCTCCGGCGGCAAGGGCATCCTTAACGGAAGCGATAACGGCAGCAACAGCAGCGTCAGCATCCTTCTTAGAAAGTCCGGCTTTTTCAGCAACGGCAGCGATGAGTTCAGTCTTGTTCATTGTTTTTTCCTCCGTTTAATAAATTTTATGCTCAATATCTGAAGATATTAAGAATCGTAATTCTTTACCTCGTCCCAGAGTGCGTCAAGCACCTCAAGCCCTGCGGCGCTCATGTCGATGCCTCTTGCCTCAGCCAACTGCTCGACCCTTGCGAAACGAGATATAAATTTATCGGTGGCGGCGTTGAGCGCCTGCTCGGCGTTGACCTTGAGAAAACGGCTGACGTTGACCGCGCTGAACAGCAGGTCGCCAAGCTCCTCTGCCGCCGCGTCGGCGTCACCCTTTTCGACCGCCTGTCTGACCTCGTTGGTCTCCTCGATCAGCTTGTCCCAGGCGCCGTCGACATTCTCCCAATCGAAGCCGACCTTTGCGGCACGCTTTTGCACCTTTTGCGCGCGCATCAGTGCAGGGAAGGCACGCGGCACGCTGTTCAGGGTGTCGGTGACGGTGGCCTGCGACTTCTCAACCTTTTTAAGTGCGTCCCAATTAGAGAGCACCTCGTCGGGAGTTTCCGCGATAACATCGGCAAACACATGCGGATGCCGGTATATCAGCTTCTTGCAGATGCCGTCGGCGACCGCGTCGAAATCGAACTCCTGCTCCTCTTGCGCCACCTGCGAGTGAAAGACCACCTGCAACAACAGGTCACCCAGCTCCTCGCAAAGCGCCGCGCTGTCTTCGCAGTCGATGGCGTCCGCGACCTCATACGCCTCTTCAAGAAGGTCGTTTCTTATCGACCCGTGGGTCTGTACCCTATCCCAAGGGCAACCCTCGGGCGAGCGCAGCAGGCGCATTATATCAAGCAGGTCGTGAATGTCATAATTTTCTTTTTTCTCAAATAAAACCATAAAACAACCGCCTTATACATTCTAACCTATCCAGCGCATTTTTGCAAGAACTTTTGCCAATTTCTCACCCTTTGGGAGCATCAAAATATCGTTTTTAGTGAAAGTTTTTGTGACACCTAAGCAAATTGCATAAACAATTCCTGCCGAAATTATGCAAATTGCCGTGCCGAGCTTGCCGGACATTCCAACGCCGCTCAACAGCTCGTATCCGAAGTAGGCGGTCGCGCCGCACAGCAGCGCGCAGACGAGCGGCTTAATGACCGTCCTGCCGACGTCGATGCTCACCTTTGAATAATGCCTCAGGCAGAGCAGGTTGGCTATCATGATGTATGCATAGCACACTCCCGTACCGGCAGGCGCACCTATGACGTTGATGCTCTCGATTCCCACAAGGGTATAGTTTACAACGATCTTCAAAACGACTCCCACCGCCATATTGATGACGGGGATGTTCTGCTTTCCGATGGCCTGAAGCATGCTCGTCGTGGGTACGGCGATGCCCGAGAATATTGCCGCGATGCCCAGCACCATCAGTATCGGTGTAGAGATAGCGACCTCGTTGGGCTGATCGGAGAAAAGCAGGTTGAGTATAGGTCCGGCGAGGGCGGTAATGCCGATGCCGGCAGGCAGGGAGATGACCGCCGTAAGCTTAAGGATAGAATGGACGCTTTCCTTGACCGATGCTTTGTCCTGCGACGCCCATGCGGTACAGAGGGTCGGTATGGTACTGACACCGATGACCGCCGTAATGGTCGGAACAAGATTATAGAGAGAATAGGCAAAGGTCTTGTAACAGCCGTAGAGGTAGGTGACCGTCTTATCAATGTCGTCATACTTCACCGACAGTCCGAACTGTTCTTCGATAAGGTTAGGATTCGCACTGACTACGGTCGCAAGCCGAGCCTTTACTGTTGTCAGGTCAACGAGGCTGGCAATATCACGCACAAGCGAGCCGATGACAATAGGTATCGCGATAACCACGAGCATTTTCAGCAGGCTCTTCGTCGAGTCGGCAGGCTCGCTCGCGGCAAGCTCCTCCTCGGTGATACCGTCCCCTGCCCTGCGGTGACGGATTATAAGGTAGACGGCGCCGACCGCAGAGCCGAGGGTCACGCCGAGCACCGCGCCGCCTGCGGCAAAGGGAGCCGCCTCGTCAGCCGTCATACCAAGCTGATTTATGCAGACGTATTTAACTCCGCCTGCAAGCACAAGACCGACGACAAGCTTTCCTGCCGCCTCGATGACCTGCGACACGGCCGTCGGGTACATGTTGCGCAGGCCCTCATAGTAGCCTCGGTAGCTTGACATTATACAGCAAAAGAGTATCGAGAATGAGATAAGCATAATGGAGTAGACGTTGTCTGCTCCCGAGGTGATGTTAAACAGCGAGCGGAAGGAATCACTAAACAGGTAGAAGTAGGTCAGTGCAAGAATTGCGACGGTACCCACCGTGCCCGTTATAAGAAATGCACGCTGAGCGATCTTGAGTATCTTGCGCGTGTTGTTGTAATTCTTTTTCGCGGCGCTCTCCGCCACCATGCGCGACACGGCGACGGGTAGTCCCGCCATCGCAAGCGAATAGACGGGCAGATAGATGTCATAGGCGGTGGAATAATAGCCGCCTCCCAGACCTCCGAGAATGTTCGCAAGCGGTATCTTGTAGATCGCGCCGAGCACCTTGACCAGCATGGTCGCGACCGCTAAAATAAGCGACCCTTGCACAAGGTTTTGCTGACGCCGTTTTTCCTTACCCATATATCAGTCCTCATTTATCGCGTCGATGACCGAAAGTGCCATTTCCATCAAGGACACCTCGATCTGTGCTGTGGTTTCCTTATACAGCTCGTTTGCGCTGTCACCTGCGTCGTCGGAGATGCGACGTATAGCGACCGTCTTGACGCCGAGCTTATGTCCGACGGCGGCAACGGCGGCAGTTTCCATATCGCAGCTGACGGCGCCGAACTCATCGCGCAGCCAACAGCGCACACCGTCGTCACTTACAAAGCAGTCGCCCGTCACCATGGTGCCCTCACGCACGTCGGGATAAAGTCGGCGGATAATATCGTTTACCGCGCCGTCGGCATCGTATATCCAGACCGGATCGGGCTTCTGCGCAGGACGGTAGCCCAAGGGTGTCAGGTCAAAGTCATGCTCAAGATAACGGGTCGCAACAGCCGTCATGCCGCGCGACACACCGTTGATGCCGCCCGAATAGCCAACGCTCATCAATAACTGCACGCCCTTGTCAAGCAAAAAGGCCGCGGCAGCAGCCGCGTTGACCTTGCCGACGCCGCAGAGCACCGCAAGCACCTCGACCTGACCGCGCTTAAACCGCAGGCATTCCATACCGCCGAGCAGGGACTTTTCTCCCTCGGTGACTATTCGTCGAAGCGGTTCATATTCACCGTCGTCAGCAACGACTAAACCGATTTTTCTGATCTGCATAATCTTTCCTCATCTGTCAAACGGGATGCCAAACCGAAAACAAGTCTGCATCCCGTTTTATTATCAGTAAACAAAATTTTCTTACAGCGGCTTTCCGCATTTTGCGCAGTAATCGGCGTCACTGTTGTTAGCCGAGCCGCATTCCTCACAAACGCAGCCGCCTTTTGACAGGGTCAGCTCGATCTCATACACGCGCAGATTATCCTTAAGAAGCTCGATCTCGGCGATGATGCCGTCGATGGCCTCCTTGTCGACGTTGTCATTTTTAAGCTGGCTGAAATAGAGCCTGCCAAGCAGTTCGTAATCCTTAGAAAGCTCCGAATTGGTGCGAGCAATATTATACTTTATCTTCTGGGTGTCGATGACCTCGCCGACCTTGTCGCCGGTCATGTCCAACAGTTCCTTCGCCTTTACCAAGGTATCTTCAAAAACGCCCATGCTGATTCCTCCGTTAATATTTTCTTATCAGTATTTTACCACATATCCCGTTAAACTTCAACCGTCAAATAGGATACCGCCTACAGAAGTCGGCGATCGCATCCTTTCGGCTGATTATTTCTTCAAAACGGGATATGTATTCGTAAGGATATTTGAAGTTGAACACCCTCTCGATATATCCGTCTGCCGAGCGCAGCTTAGTCACCGCCGACGCACCGCATGCGAGGATCGAGTGGGTCTCGTCCATGATGAAAATGTTGTAAAGGCTCTCAAACCCCTTCTTCGCATAGCCCGTGTTTTCAAGGTTGCCGACCGTCTTTGACTGGCGGTAGAGGTAGTAGGGTCGGTATTCGGCATCGCACAGCCGCCTGTTCGCATCGGTCAGCATCCTGTCGGCAAGAGCACCTGCCTCAGCCTCGGGCAGATCTCCGCCCATGGTCATGCGCGATGCCCTCTTCAATGACAGTGTATGCACCGTAACGCTTTCGGGCGAAAGGGCAAGCACGCCGTCAAGAGTAGCGTTGAAGGACTCGGCTGTATCAAGAGGCAGACCTGCGATGAGGTCCATGTTGATATTGTTAAATCCGCGTCGTCTGGCAAGCTCAAAGGCCTCGACCGTCTGCTCTGCGGTGTGTCGGCGTCCTATCGCCTCAAGCACACGGTCGTTGAGGGTCTGCGGATTTATGGATATGCGGGTCGCACCGCCTGCAAGTATTGCGTCAAGCTTATCTGCCGTAACGGTATCGGGGCGGCCTGCCTCAACCGTGTATTCGGTAGCAAGCTCTATATCGAAATTCTCGGCAACCGTCGCCATGACGGTCTTCAACTGCTCTGCGCTCAGGGTGGTCGGCGTACCTCCGCCGATATAGACCGTAGACAGCTTCAACCCCTGCTCACGCGCGATCCTGCCCGTAACTTCAAGCTCAACACAAAGAAGGCGCACATATTCGTCGACAAGCTTCATCGACCTCTCTACCGAATGACTGACGAAGGAGCAGTAGCTGCATCTTGTCGGGCAAAAGGGCACCGAAAGATAGAGGCTGAAGTGGTCGGGTCGCGAGGATGCGATTATCTTCTCCTCGTTTTCGGCGGCGCTCAGGCATAGGTCGATCTTCTTTTCGGAGCAGAGCAGCTTTTCACTGAAATATTTGCGCGCCCCCTCTTCGCCCATCTGCGCGACCATGCGGCGCATAAGCTTTCCGGGACGCACACCTGTCAGTATGCCCCATTGAGGACGCATACCTGTGCAAAGGCACATCAGCTCATACAGCATCACCGCAAGCAGACGCTCGACCTCGTCGTCGGTCTGCTCGCCGACATCGCGGCGGTCAGAACGGTCAAAGCCACCCTTTTTCAGTCTTACCGAAAGGAGCAGACCGCATTCCGACTTTTCCACAGAAGCAACCACAAAAAAGTCCTCCTGCGCCATTTCAGACGCGTCGCACACCTCGATCCTTTCAAACGGGAAAAAGAGGCGGCATATATTCTCCAATTCGTAACGGAAACCGTTACCGATCACATAAAGTTTCATCGTTTGCTCGTTTCATATAGATATTTGTTCTGCGCTCGGTCTCAATATCGGTGACACCTCCGTGTCCCGAATAAACGGTAAGCGAGCCATCCATGCCTGAGAGCAGGCGCAGAGAACTCTGCATCTGCGCGGCGGAGCCTGTCGGGAAATCGACACGCCCCACACTGCCTCGAAAGAGGGTGTCCCCTGTGAAAAGCAGGTCGCCCACCCGAAAGCAGACGCTTCCGTTCGTGTGACCCGGAGTGTGAATTACCCTTATCACGCCGTCACCGAAGGCAAGCTCGTCGCCGTCCTCGACCGTCATCGTAGCCCTGACCGGCTCCTGCTCAAACTCGTAATAGTCGGCAAACAGGTCGTACATGCTCACCGACGGATCGCAAAGTCCCTCGGCATCAAGCCTGTGAATGATAAGCGGCGCCTTTGTCGCCCTCTCGAAAGCGGCGGCACCGAGCACATGGTCAAAATGCCTGTGGGTAAAGAGGATATATTTTACCCTCTCGCCAAGCTCGGCCGCGCGGCGAAGCGCCTTGCCGTCGGGATAACCCGGATCAACGATAAACGCCTGACCGCTTTTCTCATCGGTGACGATATAGCAATTGGCACCCATCGGAGCCGATTGGAAGACCTCTACAGCCACGGGTACTACCTCCCCTTTACAAGCTCGGCACTGTCGAGCATGACGGTAACAGGCCCGTCATTAAGCAGCTCGACCTTCATATCTGCGCCGAAGATACCCTTCTGCACCCCGACGCCGAGCTGAGCCACCGCCTTACAGAAATATTCATACAGCTCCTCGGCGCGCTTTGGCTCACACGCACCGATAAACGACGGGCGGTTGCCATGCTTGCAGTCAGCGTAAAGGGTAAACTGCGAAACGATAAGCGCCTTGCCGCCGACGTCGGTTATACTACGGTTCATTTTTCCGTTTTCGTCCTCAAAAACGCGCAGATTCACCAGCTTTTTGGCAAGCGCATCGGCAATTCCCTCGTCGTCCTCAGGCGAAACGCCAAGCAGGACAAGATAGCCCTTGCCGACGGCGCCCGTCAGCTTTGAATCGACGGTGACCGACGCCCTCGCAACACGTTGCAGCAGACAGCGCATCAGCCCACCAACCTTTCGACAGAATAGACGCCGTTTACGGCACCTATCTTGTTGATGATGCTCTTAAGATGCTCCGCGCTCTCGACCACGACGGTCAGATCGATGGCGTAGTTTCCGTCCCTCAGCTCATGGGAGTTGATGGCGTGGATCATGACCCGCATGTTTGAGATCGTCGTAGTAATATCAGCGAGCAGTCCTGCGCGGTTGAAGGCAAGTATCTGAATAGTGGCGTTGAAGGAGTTGCTCTGCTTTCCTGTCCAATGGGCACCTATCCAGCGGCCTGCCTCCTCGGAAACGGTGATATCCTTGGGAACGTTGGTGCAGTCCCTCTTATGAATGGACACGCCGTGTCCTCGGGTAATGAAGCCGATAATATTATCCCCGGGAATCGGGCTGCAGCAACGGGAAAGCTTAATAAGGCAGTTGTCGATGCCCTCGACAACGACACCGTCGGTTCCCGTATTGGCCTTTGCGCGCACCGCCTCGGTGATATCGATGCTCGGCGCAGGCTTCGGCTTAAACCGCTCGCGTATAGATGGCACAAGGTTGGAGAAATTGACGCCGCCGTAGCCGACCTTTGCATAAAAATCGTCTATGGTCTGGCACTGATTCTTCTCCGCAAACTCTTTCATCAGGCCGTCGAATTCCTCATCGGTAAGACGTATCTTCGCCTGACGCAAGGAGCGCTCGACCTCGTTTTTGCCCGTTTCGATATTCTCCGTGCGGCGCTCCTTCTTAAACCATGATCGGATCTTATTACGCGCCTCGCTGGTCTTGACTATCTTCAGCCAGTCGCGGCTGGGGCCCCTGCCCTCCTGCGAGGTGGTGATTATCTCGACAACGTCGCCCGTATTTATCTTGTAGTCGATGGGAACGATGCGTCCGTCGACCTTAGCACCTATCATGCGGTTGCCGACGGCCGAGTGAATGGCATAGGCAAAGTCGATGACGGTACTGCCGACAGGCAGGCTGATGACGTCGCCCTTGGGAGTAACGCCGAAGATATCCTCGGGCGCAAGGTCGGTCTTGATGGTACGGACGATCTCCTCAACGTCATCGGCTTCCTTCTGGGTCTCAAGCAGCTGACGTATCCAGGAAAGTCGCTCCTCAAAGCGTTCGTCGGAGGCAGAAACGCCCTCTTTGTACTTCCAATGGGCCGCAATTCCGTATTCGGCGGTATGATGCATTTCCCATGTGCGTATCTGCACCTCAAAGGGCGCTCCCTCGCGGCTGATAACAGTCGTGTGCAGGGATCTGTACATGTTTGATTTCGGAGTCGAGATGTAATCCTTGAAGCGTCCCGGAATGGGGCGGAACATCTCATGGATCATTCCAAGTACGTTGTAGCAGTCGTTGACGGTGTTCACGATAATGCGCACCGCGTAGATGTCGTATATCTCCTCAAACTGCTTGCCCTGAATGAACATCTTGCGGTAAATGCCGTGGATCGACTTGACCCTGCCTGCAATGTTCAGGTTGGGTATCGACTCACCCATTCG
The DNA here is from genome assembly GCA_964505515.1 of uncultured Eubacteriales bacterium. Lineage (GTDB taxonomy): Bacteria > Bacillota > Clostridia > Oscillospirales > Acutalibacteraceae > RGIG2206. The sequence goes on from CAZDIN010000001.1 coordinate 11,671, forward strand.
GTCGCCGATGCGCTTTTTTATGGTCTGGATAAAGCTTTCGCGATATTCGCGGTCCTTTTCAAGCCTCTGCTCTATCTCCTCGTAAGCGGCAGGGTCAAGATAGCGGATAGCAAGGTCCTCAAGCTCCTCCTTGACGGCGCGGATACCGAGCCTGTGGGCGATCGGAGCGTATATCTCCAGCGTTTCCACAGATTTTTCAAGCTGCTTGGGACCGCTCTGTGCATAGAGCGTTCGCATGTTGTGCAGCCTGTCAGCAAGCTTTATGATGATAACGCGGATGTCCTCATCCATAGCAAGCAGCATCTTGCGTACGTTTTCAGCCTGCTGCTGCTCGCTGTTGAGGTTTGCCATTTTGTTAAGCTTGGTCACGCCGTCGACAAGGGCCGCGACCGAGCTGCCGAACTCCTTTGCCACCGTTTCGGTGGTCATTTCGGTGTCCTCGATCGCGTCATGCAGCAAGGCGGCGATGATCGACTCGGTGTCCATACCGAGAGATATGACTATGCAGGCAACGTTGAGCGGATGGCTGAAGAAGGGCTCACCCGACAGACGAAGCTGGCCGTAGTGGGCAGCCTTCGCCATTTCATAGGCGCGCCTGACAGCTTCAACATCGTAATCGTCGATCCGCTTTCCCATCGCTTCGGTCAGCAGATCGAAAGATATTCTGTTATCCTTCACCGAGATCACCTGCTTTTTTGTAAAATGTCGTTTAATTATATCCCGCTCATCCTGCGGAAGAGCGCAGAGTTGGTCAGTTCGATTTTCTGTGTAGTATGAATAGGGGTGATGCTGAGAACGTCGACCTGAGTGTGACAGCATATCAGCTCCAACTCCTCAAGCACATCAAGACACAGCCTCATTCTTACATATCCAACTGCGCCGATCTTATTCATCAGCGCCTGATCCTCGCCGTCGAAGCCGCCTCGCACCGCGCGGTAGACCGCCGCAACGTCGTCGCGTGTTATACGGCAGTTTTCAGCTTCATCCCCAAGGTCCTCGTCGCGCCGCACACGCTCATAAAGGCGAATCTCCTTAAGCAATCGGTCCTCGTCGATACCTGACGGACGGATACCTTTCGCCGAAAGGGTGACCTGCTCCCTTCCCGAATATTCGCTGACCTCCGCCGTTACGGCAAGGTCGACCGTGTCACCGACCGAGTAGCCGAACCTGTCGGCTGTTCTGCCAAACAGCATGACCGTCGCGCTCGCACCCTCGCGGCTTAGTTCCATTCTCAGATGGTTTGCATTTGCACCGACAGGGGTGACCCTGTCGAGCCGCATGCCGAACAGCCCGAACACAGGCACAGGGTTGCCTGTTCCAAAGGGGGCAAGCACCTCAAGCGAGCGCACAAGGTCGGGGGTAAATGCCGACGGGCGCAGCTTGCAATCTATGTTCAGCTGAGAAAACGGCATGTCGCCGTATTCCCTTGCGGCATACTCATTTATCGCGCGGCGAAAGGCGTCAACATTCTGCAAAGACAGGGAAACACCTGCCGCCTGAGCGTGTCCTCCGAAGCGGTTAAGTACCTCCTTGCAGGCGCTGATTGCGTCGTAAAGCGAAAACTCTCCGACACTCCGCGCCGAGCCCGACGCCTCGTCGCCGTCGACCGAAAGGACGATAGCAGGGCGCCCGTACCTCTCACAAATGCGTGAGGCAACGATGCCGATCACTCCATGATGCCAGCCCTCACCGCAAACTACGATAACGCGGTCAAATTCCAGACCCTGCTTTTCAATAAGCTCTATCGCCTGCTCGGATATCTGACGTTCAAGGGTCTGACGCCGGGCGTTCGCTTCGTTAATATCCTGCGCGATCCGGTCGGCGACCTCTCGATCCTTTTCAATCAGCAATTTAACCGCCCTGTCACAGCTTCCTACGCGGCCTGCGGCATTGAGCCGAGGCGCTATTCCGAAGCTGACGTTGAGGGCGTTGATGCCGCGGCGGCGAAGACCTGCAACATCAAGAATAGCAGAGATGCCCACACGCGCATCCTCAAGATGCTCCATTCCGCGACAAACAATAAGCCTGTTTTCGTCCTTAAGCGGCATCACGTCCGCGATGGTACCTACTGCGGCAAGGTCGGCGTACTGCGCGCACATCTCCTCGCCCGATACCCCCTCAAGCGCACAGATGAGCTTAAAGCAGACCCCTGCGCCTGCATAATGCTTGAAGTGAGAGGGGCAGTCCTCGCGGTGAGGGTCGACAACAGCCACCGCCTTGGGCAGCTCGCCCTGCGGCAGATGATGGTCGGTCACAACGACGTCTATTCCCTTTTCGTTGGCATAGTCGATCTCATCCTTCGCGCTGATGCCGTTGTCGACGGTTATCATCAGCCCGACCCCTGCCGACTTCATGCGGTCAACGGCGTTGCGGTTAAGACCGTAGTTTTCTTCTCTTTCGGGCACGATGTAGATAACGTCGGCACCCTTGCTTTGCAGATAGGTGTACAGCATAGCCGTCGAGGTCACCCCGTCGGCGTCATAGTCGCCGTACACACAAATTTTTTCTCCCTTGTCTAAGGCAGCCTTTATGCGCTCGACCGCCCTATCCATATCAATCAACTCAAACGGATCGCAGAGCTGCTGGTCGTCCGACAAAAACTCCTCGACCTCAAAGGGATCGCAAAATCCCCTTGCCACTAAGACGAGGGCAACCAGCGCATCGATATCACATTCTTCTGCAATTTCACGGGCGAGCTGTCGGTCGCCCGACGCGACCACCCACCTTTTTCGGCTCACTCAATCACCCCAAAACGATAAATAAACATCTATGAATGATTAAGTATAACATTTTTGCGCCGATTTAACAAGGGTATGTGGCGATTTTTCCGTCATTTTAGATGAAAAAGCAACATTCTGCGTTTGTTTCAGCGCAGAATGTTGCTTTTATCTCTCGATGGAAAACTCGCAGCCGCAATAGTCCTGACGGTAAAGCTCAAACTCCCTCGACAGCTCGATCGACCGCTTGTACCCCTCGCGCTTCTTGAAATCGGCAGGCAGTGCCGCCACACCGAATTTCTCTGCCGCCTGCTCGGATATTGCGTTGATGAGGGGCGCGTTTTTGTGGGGCGACACCGTCAGGGTGGTGCAGAAATAATCGAATCCGCCCTCGGCAGCCTTCTCGGCAGTCTTATCCAGCCTCAGCCTGAAGCACTCGGCGCATCTTGCACCGCCCTCTTTTTCGGCTTCAAGCCCCCTTGCCGCCTCATAAAACCGACGCGGCTCATATTCAGCCTCGCACATCGCAGCGCCGCCCAGCCGCTCAACCAGCTTGATCTGCTCTGCAAGGCGCTTTTCGTATTCCTCACGAGGATAAATGTTTGGGTTATAGTAATACACCGTGATGTCAAAATGCTTCGACAGGTACTCGATGACATAACTGCTGCAGGGTCCGCAGCAGCTGTGAAGCAGCAGGCGAGGCCGCCTTTCGCCGATTGACTCGATGACGCCGTCAAGCATGCGCTGATAGTCGGTCTTCACTCTCCGCACCTCCTGCTATTGCCCTATGAAACGGCAGAGGGTAAGCATGATAGGCATGGTCAAGACCGAGCAGACGTGAGAAAGTGCTACCGCCTTTGAAGCAGTAGCGGTGTCGCCGTTGAACTTGGTGGCGAACATCATCAGCATCGCCGCTATCGGCGCGCTCGCAGGGATAACGCAGGCGGTCAGTGTATCACCCGTCACGCCGCAAAGTCGCAGTAAGGCCATCATAACAAGGGGCATCACTATAATGCGCAGTCCCATCGACACGAACATCGGCGCGTCGTCGCGGGTAAGCTTGCGCTCGGCGGTGCGCAGGTAGTAACCTATGACTATCATCGCCAAGGGTGCGTTCAGGTTGGCAAGATGGACTATCGGCTCATAAACGAGGGTAGCGCCCGTAATATCCACTCGGCAGAAAAAGAGCACCACTCCGACTATAACCGCAATTATGTTGGGGTTAAGAAAGATCTTCTTCACGCTCGTATTTTCGGCATCAAAAAGCCTGACGCCAAGCGTCCAGATAAACACGTTAAAGACGGTCACGAACATAGACACCAAAAACGCGCCGTAGTCGCCCAATATTGCCTGTGCCAAGGGCAAGGACATATATCCGCCGTTCGCAAAGATAACGCAGCTTATGTAGATGTTGCGCTTGGGTTTCCCTATGCGGCGGAAAACGAGCCTGCCTATCGCAAAGCCGATAAGATGTACCGCAACAGCACTGCCGACGGCGATAAACATACTGCCGACGTTCTCGGGCGAATACTCCACCGACACGAAGGCCTTAATGATAACCGCGGGGGTGACGGCATAAAGCACGATGTCGGTTATCTGCTTGGCGCCTTTGTCGGTAATGACGTTCAGATGGGTCAAAAGGAAGCCCACAGCGATAAGCAGAAACATCACGCCGACCTGTGTTGCGACCTCTATAAAATAAAGCGAAAGGTCCGCCATTTGCACACCCCTTTCTTTTTAGTCCGCATATCATTATACATCCGCTTTTGCCATTAGGCAACCGCTTTTTTACCTAATTTTCATATATCTCTGAGCAAAGCCTGAACCTCAACGCCTGCTCAAGCCACACCGCGACCGCCATAAGTCCGACCCACAAAAGAGTGTAGGGCAGGCATATCTGCCCCCACAGATTAAAGGGCAGCTCGGAATAATCCCATACCCCCAACCCAAGCCAAAGGTTAAGAACGACCCCTGCGACAAGCTCTACCGCAGTTACCGCAAGTGCTGCAAAGATGCATCTTGTCAGGTATGACACCCTGCCCGTCAGCCACCGATTAAGCCTATTTATAAGCAGGAAGCAGACGCCCCCTGCGAGAGCCATGCTCCAATGGGTATAGCCGCGCCATATCACCTCGATAAGCCCGTAGGTGATGCCGCCGAACAAAAACATAATGATGTTGTTTATCATTTCCTTCACGCCCTCTCCGCCGCATGCTATTTTACCCTTAAAATTAAGGCGTCATTCGTAAATGCTACTTTACATAATTTTCAAATCGTGTTATACTGATTAGGTATGAATATAAATATGTATGAATGAGCGGAAACTGCAGAAACTACTGTAAAAAAGTTTCAGGAGATGTACCGCAATATGTCATACCAAGAAAACGAGATCACCCTGCCGCCCGAAGTAAACGACGCGCCAAACGACGACAGCTCCGACTCCGACAACAGCCGAGAGACCATGTCCATCGACCAGTTCGACCAGATCGAGCAGAGCGGCTCGGTCACCTCGGACAAGGGCGGCCACGTCATTCACTGCCTGACCGTCATCGGACAGATCGAAGGGCATTATATCCTGCCCTCGCAGAACAAGACCACTAAATATGAGCACGTCATTCCTCAGCTTGTCGCCATCGAGGAGGATCCGCGCATAGAGGGTCTGCTGATAATCCTCAACACCGTCGGCGGCGACGTTGAGGCAGGTCTTGCCATCGCTGAGCTTATCGCTGGGATGAAGACCCCGACGGTCTCCCTCGTCCTCGGAGGAGGTCACTCTATCGGCGTTCCTCTCGCCGTATCGACACGCAGATCCTTCATCGCTCCGAGCGCGACAATGACCATCCACCCCGTCCGAATGAGCGGCTTGGTGCTGGGCGTTCCGCAGACCCTGTCATATTTCGACAAGATGCAGGAGCGCATCACCAACTTCGTCACCGCAAATTCTCACATTCGGGAAGATGATTTCACACGGCTGATGATGAACACGGGCGAGCTGGTCACCGACGTCGGCACCGTCCTCGACGGCGAAGCCGCAGTAGAGATAGGACTTATCGATGAGCTGGGCAGTCTTTCGCAGGCGCTTGACGCCCTCTACGGCATGATCGAGGAGGGTTCGCCATGCTCCACTCGGTAATGCCCTACGGAATGATTTTTTCGGACGGCACCGACTGTGTTTTAGGTCAGCCCTCCTGCTACGAGGCGCCCGACAGGATAAAGCCTCAGGCAATTCTTTCGACCGATCCCTTTGCTTTTCTTTCAATAAAGCCACGCCGCCCATAACGGCGGATACATATACCCACAAAAAAGGAGTACATACTATGATGGACATAATCAGCGCAATATTTCAGGGTATCATTCAGGGCGTGACCGAGTTTCTGCCCATCTCGAGCAGCGGACACCTCACCATCTATCAGCACCTGACGGGGCAAACGGGCGGTGACGGCCTGCTCTTTACCGTCCTGCTTCATGTGGGCACCCTGCTCGCCGTCTGCATCGTCTATCGCAGGACCATCGCAAAGCTTATCCTTGAGTTTTTTGCTATGCTTCGTGATATCTTTACGGGCAAATTCACCTTTAAGAAGATGAACGTCGAGCGGCGCACCATCTTTATGATGATCCTCTCGAGTGCCATGCTGCTGCTCGTCGTCGCACCTGTTTTCAGCGGCAATTCCGCAAAGGACCTGTGCGACAGCATCTCGAACGACCCTGACCTGTTCTGGATGGTCGGTGTTATGCTCCTTGCCACCGCGGTGCTGATGTTTATCTCATGGCGCATCACCTCATCCGACCGACCCACACGCCGCTGCGCCGATTCCAAAGACGCGGTCATCATCGGTCTGACACAGGCGGCTGCCGCCACCTTCCCCGGTCTCTCACGCTCAGGCTCTACCACAGCCGCCGCGCTTGCCTGCGGACTTGACAAGCAGTATGCTACCCAGTACAGCTTTATCCTTTCCATTCCTGCCGTTGTTGCCGCGACCGCCCTTGAGCTTAAGGACGCCATTGAGGCAGGCGGTGCCGCCGATCTTAACATCCCTGCCGCCATCGTCGGCATTATCGTTTCAGCCGTCGTCGGCGTTATCGCCATCAAAACATTCGTCTGGCTTATCAAGAAAAACCGCTACATAATCTTTTCATACTACTGTGCCGCTATGGGTGCCATCGTGATCGTATGGAGCCTCGTCGAACAGTTAGCAAAATAATTCTCTCGGAGGAGTATTATGGCAACAAAAAAGAATACTAAAAGCAAGTCCTCCCCTGCGGCGAAGGCCGCAAAAGCGCGAAAGGACGACGCTGCAAAGCGTTACATATCCTCGGTCATACTCTTTGCAGTTGCCGTGCTTATATTCTGTCTTGCCATCGTCAAGGGTGAGGCGGCATGGACATTTATGCACAACTTCCTGCTCGGTCTGACCGGCTTTTCGGCTTACGTCTGGCCGGCGGTCTTGCTATATTCGGCCATCCTGCTCGCCATGGATAAGGATCGCGCATACTGCACACGCGGAATCGTAAGCGCGAGCGTGCTGCTCTTGACGGCGCAGACGCTGGTCGACATCTTTCTGCACACCGAAACGGGAGGTCACTTCGGCGAATATCTCGTTTCACAGTATCAGGCAGGCGCAATGGGCGGCGGATTTATCGGCGCGCTTTTCGGCAACTCACTGTGTGAGCTGCTTGGCCTGACGGGCGCAAAGATAGTCACCATTCTCATCGCCTTCGTAATGCTCATGCTCATGACAGGCACCACCCTTATCGCACTCTTTAAGACGGTGGTAAAGCCTGCAAAGAAGATAAAGGATGCCGCCGAACAGGCATACGACAAGTACGAGGCCATCCGCGAGGACAAGGTGAAAGCCGAGCCCGTCGCCGCAACCAGCCGCCACCCCTACGACGTTGCAATTGAGGGTGAAAACCCCGTTCATGCCGACGGCAAAAAGGTCGACATCAAAAAGCAGGGGCAAAAGGTGGTCGACACCTTTAACGACGATATTGAACAGATAGTTCCCGACGTTGACGAGGCTGAGCAGGAGGATGAGGAACTCTTTACCGCACCCGACAATGAGCGTGAGCCCTTCACCGACAACGAGATCGACACCATGACCTATGACGAGATAGCCGCCGCTCACGGAAAGACCCGTCAGGATATAAGTGACGAGCCTATTCCCGAATTTACCGTCAACATGGACGAGCAGAAAGAGCGCGCCTATGTCTTTCCACCCATCAATCTGCTTAACAAGAGCGTCGACACCAACGAAAAGGATATCCTGCGCGAGCAGTCTGCCAATGCCGAAAAGCTGGTCGACACCCTGCGCAGCTTCGGCGTAGAGACCAGGATCATACATATCAGCCGAGGCCCCTCGGTCACCCGATATGAACTGCAGCCTGCGGCAGGTGTCCGCATCAGCCGTATCGCGAACCTGACCGACGACATCGCCCTGAGCCTTGCCACCGACGGCGTGCGCATCGAAGCACCCATTCCCAACAAGGCGGCGGTCGGCATCGAGGTGCCTAACAAGACGCGCCGCTCAGTAAGTGTCCGCGAGCTGATCGAATCGAGCGGATTTTCCGCCGCAAAGAGCAAGCTCACCGGCGTTCTGGGTCAGGATATCACCGGCGACAACTGCTTCATGGACATCGCAAAAATGCCCCATATCCTTGTCGCAGGTACCACCGGCTCGGGCAAATCGGTCTGCCTGAACTCCCTCATCATGTCCATCCTTTATAAAGCCAAGCCTACCGAGGTCAAAATGCTGATGATCGACCCGAAGGCTGTTGAAATGAAGGTCTACAACGGTATTCCGCATCTTCTTGTCCCCGTCGTCACCGACCCGAAAAAAGCGGCAGGTGCGCTTGCGTGGGCGGTCAACGAGATGCTCCGCCGTTATCAGCTGCTCAGCGAATTTGACGTGCGCAACCTCGACGGCTACAACGAGCTTGCCGAGAAGAACGAGGATATGGAGAAGCTTCCGCGCATCATCATTTTCATCGACGAGTTTGCCGACTTGATGATGGCGGCACCCAGCGAGGTCGAGGATTCGGTCTGCCGCTTGGCACAGATGGCGCGTGCCGCAGGTATGCATCTTGTCATCGCGACCCAAAGCCCGCGTGCCGACGTTATCACAGGTCTTATCAAGTCCAACATCCCAAGCCGCATCGCCCTCAAGGTCGCAAACAGCCTTGAATCACGCATCATTCTCGACATGCAGGGAGCCGAACGGCTGATAGGCTACGGCGATATGCTCTTCTCACCCACCGGCGCCAACAAGCCGACACGCATTCAGGGCTGCTGGATAAGCGACGGCGAGATCAAGGCGGTCACCGACTTCCTCAAGGGCGAAATGCCTGCAGCACAGTATGACAATTCCGTCATGGAGGAGATCGAGCGTCAGGCTTCCCTTGCCAAGCAGGGTAAGAAAAATGCCGCCTCGGTTGCCGACGAGGAGGAAGAACGCGAGGAGGACGATCCGCTGCTTTACAAGGCGCTCGAGTGTGTCGTCGACATGGGACAGGCTTCCACCTCCATGCTCCAGCGCAAGCTGAAGCTCGGATATTCCCGTGCCGCACGCATCATGGATCAGCTTGAGGCTCACCGCTTCATCGGTCCGTCTGAGGGCTCAAAGCCGAGAGCGGTGCTTATCTCCCAGCAGCAGCTTCTTGAAATGAAGGCGGCAGGAGAGCTTGACCCCTACTAAACCTTTAGCGGCGGCCAAACGCTTTTCAGCGTGCCGCCGCTTTTTATCGGAGGATATCATGAGATACAAAGGTCATAAAACCTCACCCCTGTTTCGCGTTTTGATGTCACTGCTCGCAGTTGCCGCCTGCGTCATTCTTGCACTTCCCAGCGGCGTCTGGCGCACCGCGTACCTCGACACAGGACTGCAGGTAGACATAGCTACGGGGTCGTATGTGCATTATCTCGACGTCGGTCAGGGGGATTGCACCGCCATTTCGAGCAAAGATAGGCTTTGCCTGATCGACACAGGCGACTCCTCAGCCGGCACGACCATCGTCAGCAAGCTTAACGCCCTCGGCTTCTACAAGGTCGATCTCATTCTCATCACCCACGCGCATTATGACCATATCGGCGGTCTGCGCGAGGTGCTCAAGGGCATAGAGGTTGAAACCGTCCTGCTTCCCGATTGGGAGCCGGAAAGCGAAAGCGACCTCGATTATCTAAACGGCGTCAAGGAGGATTGCAAGAAGTACGGAGTGTCGCTCGAAAGCATGGACGCGGCGGACAAATACGAGCTGGGTGACTTCGAGCTTGAAGTCCTGTCCATCGACGTTGAGGCGAAGGACGAAAACGACCGTTCCGCCATAATCAAGGCTAACTGCAACGACAGCACCTTCCTCTTTACAGGCGACGCGACCGACGAGATCGAGGAGGACCTGATAAACAGCGGCATAGATCTGTCCTGTGACATTCTCAAGGCGGGGCATCACGGCAGCAAGTACTCAACAAGCAGCGAATTTCTCGCCTATACAAACCCCGGACTTGTAATATTCTCCTGCGGCAGCGACAATTCCTACGGGCATCCTGCAGGCGAGACCCTCGACCGACTGAGAGCGAGAGGTGTCGATTGGTTCCGCACCGACATCAACGGTGATATTACGGTGGACGCCGTTAACCTTACGGTTGCGGCCCAACACGGCGAGGTCACCAAGGCTGACACATATTCAACTGCGGCGTAGCGGCCGATTATATCCTCGGTTTGCCCTACCCCAAGCGGTTATGCAGGCTTACGATCACCGTTTGCTTTTTTGCTCACGCCGCAAGGGCACCATCTTTCTGCCGCCAGAAAGATGGAGAAGACCGCAGAAATACGAGTTAACGCGCGTGAGGGGGAAGTGCGAAGATCGATATCTAAACACGCGGATAAACAGCCATCGGCTGCGACAGGTTTCCCTCTTGAAACCTTTTGAGTTCCTGACGGGTGCAGTATTAAGTTGTTTATAAACCGTATTTCGTTAGAGCGAACACAATTCGTCAGACGTTATGGTAGGGATAAATCTCTATCATACGAAGTAAGACAAAAACGCTATGAAAAACGATATCCATAAATTTTATCATACCGCCTCTTTTTTACACAGCAAAACAGCGTGTTTCTTCTCTTGAAGAAACACGCTGTTTAATGTTTTCAACGGTTATTCGAGGGAAATAAACGTGCCGGCTTCGCTTCCCACGACCTGCGGCATCTTGCCGTCCCATTTTTCAACCTTGCTGTACTCGATGATCTGCTCGGTCAGCGATTCGCTGATAGTGGCGTTCGCCTGAGCCTCAGCCTCAGCCTTGATGCGAATGGTCTCAGCCTCCGCCTCGGCATTGGTGATGGCAGTCTGCTTCTCGGTCTCCGCCTTGAGAAGCTGCTGCTGCGCGACCTGCTTCTCCTCGATAGCGTTGATGAACGCCTCGGAGAAGTCGAAGTTGATGATGTTTACATCGGTGATGTAAAGCCCGATGCTGTTGAGCTTTTCGTTCAGGCCCTCAACAAGACCGTCAGATACTAACGCACGGTTAGTAACGCTTTCCTCGGCGGTGTACTGTGCAGTGATGGCCTTAAGCACCTCGTTGACGGCAGGCGTCACAAGGACATCCTCGTAATTTGCGCCGATATTTTTGTAGATGCTGTCAGATTTCTTTGTGTCCACACGGTAGTTGATGGCAAGCTTTGTGGATACGGTCTGCAGGTCCTTTGAAAATGCCTCGGTATCGACCTCAAGCTTTACGATGCGGTTGTCGATCTTGACTATCTTCTGAACGAAGGGGAGCTTTGCGTGCAGTCCCTCCTGAAGAACGCCCTCGTTGACCTTTCCGAGGGTCACCACAACGCCTGTATGACCCGCTTCAACAACGGTAAAGCTGTTGAGCGCGACAAATGCAAGCGCTATGATCACTACGATGCTGAGGATCAGCTTTTTGGATACTTTTACGGGGTTTTTAGCCATAATTATTCTCCTTTTTTAATTTTAGTTGTTTTCGTCGGTTTGCTCTCCCTCGTCAAGAGGCTGATCTGCAAACTCGCCGACGTTCTCATTAAAGGTCTCAGCAACAGGCTCCTCGACGCCGTATTCCTCAAGAGTTCGCAGCTTGCTCGCCGCGATAACGCCTGTTATCAGGTAGTACATTACCATGCCGTGAAACGCAATGTCAACGATCATGTCAACGCTGAAATTCAGCAGCAGGAAGGCGCTGTCGATCGAGAAAAGAACGAGAGCGACGATCATCCAGCCTCTGCGCTTTTTGGAAAAGAACCAGCACATCAGGTAGAGCACGATGCAGACGACGGCAAGCGCGACAAAGACAAAGCCGACAACATCGATAAACGCGGCCGCCTCCTGCAGATCGATCTCAGGCACCTCTGCCAAATATTCATCCGAATGCATGTAGAAATTCAGTTGGACAAAGAGGGTCGGAATAAATGCCGAGAACAGAAAATATCTGTCAGTTGCAACCAGCAGGCAGTTGATGACCGTGAAAATTATCACTGCCAACAGATTGTACCTCGCTTTATCGTAGCGGTTTTTGTTGTTTAATAATTCTCTTGCATTGATCTCCACTTTTCATCTTCCTCTCAAGGATCGTTAGTAATATTATACAGTCGGCTTTTACCCTTTGTCAAGTACGCTCGGCGAATAACCTCGTCTCGAAGAGCGCATAATATTGTCGGTGATTTTATGAAGGATAAGCATGAGGAGCATACCCATTCCACGCCCAGCAGCAACGCTATCATGGGACAGCCTGAAACTGCATTCGAAATGATAAATAAATACGGAACGTATAATATTCAGCCGACTGCCGACACCCGCAACACCTTCCCTGCAATTTCTCAGGGCTTGGCTGAAAAGCACGCAAAGGAAAATAAGCAACGCCGCGACGAATGGCTGAAAAGCCAACGCGAAAAGCCCGACCCCTCAATCGACCCGAAGGCGTAGAAAAAAAAGCAACCGAGAGCGATTTGCTCTCGGTCGATTTCTTAATTCGCTACATCAACTATCTTTTGCGCTACTCTTGAACTTACTTCAAGATAATATTTAAGTTCTTCTGCACTCATTTCATCCTGATCCCATGCTGCAAATGATTCGTTCATATCCGCAGCTTTGCTCATCAAAGATGAGTATTTGCTAATCAGTGACAAATCGGTCGGGTTGCTCTTGTACTCATTCATAAACTCACAATACTCGTCGTAAAACGCCTCATAATCATCCATTGCCTTCTTAAATTCAGGACGCATGTTTTCTGATGCAGAATTATTTATGGACGAGGTTTCTTCGTTATTCAATATAGTTTCACTCTGACTGCTTGTGTGAGTTGCTCTATCGTTGTTTGAAGCAGG
>CAZDIN010000001.1:24731-37068 GCA_964505515.1 uncultured Eubacteriales bacterium
GCACGCTGTAAACGAAGCAATTGCAATGACGACAAATAAAACTATTATTGTTCTTTTCATTTTAGTTCTCCTCTTTTTCAAACGGCAGTTCCTTGACCGCTTTGATTTTTCTGTTAAACACAACTTTATTTATAAGCATCCACACTGCACCTAAAAGAATCAACGCATATGCAACATAATAAAAATTGCAAGTGCCACTCCACTCATAAATATTAAACAAATTTGTTTTACCCGAAATATAGCTGATAGATAGTAAATAGGGCACAACCGCAATTGCATCAAACACCATAACGGCAACGGGTTTTCTTAAAAGTGCGAATAGCAGAATAATTAAGGATATAATCGATGTTCCACAGAAAATACAGGTCGAAATGATTGCCTCTTCGGTACTGTTTTCTGCATAAACGTCCCAGTGGATTTTAAAGTATTCCTGCATAGAAATATCAACGGCCTGTCCATTAGTCAAAATATCGCCAAAGGCCTCGTCTCCGTCTTGCTTCTCTAACAGATACTCCCGATATTCCCCGGTTGCTGTCAAAAGAGGTATAAAAAAGCACGATAGCAAAAACAGCCCCGCAAGTACAACTGCTATCATCGGCGGCAACAGCACTTTATTTCTTTCTTTTTTTCTCTCTGTGACAAGTTTTTCATATTATCTTCTCCTTTCTGTATTCTAAATACGATATCGATTTTAGAATATATCTAATACTATCATAAAAGAATATAATATGTCAAGAGAGAGGATGATAATATTGCCGAAATTTGTTGCGCGCAAACCCGAAAAAGAAGTTATTTCTATGCGAATATCAACAGAGGTGCTTAATACTGTTGACGATAAAGCCGCAAAAATTGGGATCAGTCGTAACGAATTGATCAACCAAATGATACAGTACGCTCTGGATAATATGGATGACAACGAAGAAACAAAATAACCGTCTGAAAAGCCCGACCCCTCAATCGACCCGAAGGCGTAAAAAAAAAGACTTGTTCAGATCTGAACAAGTCTTTTTTTATTCCTCGCCGTTTGACCTTTCAAACAGACGGAATTCTCGATATATCTCCCGGCGCTTGCTCGCGCCGGAGATCATGCTGCTAACATCAATGCTGTTTCTTTTGCCCGTTATGACCCTTGCAACATACCTGAACACAACATAAACAAAACCAAACGGAAACAATATAGGATGTCTTCTTACATAAGGCGCTCTCTTATAAACAATTTCTTTCAAGGATTTAAGAAACTGTTTTACCATTGATCCGTTTGCAACGTTGTGTTTTTTCTTATCAACCGTCAACAACGACTGATTTATGCGCTGGTCATCCTTGCGGCCAAAGTTGCCCCCGTCAAATATGTCTGCAAGCATCTGCTCAACCAATTCGCCGTCTTCGCCAGCCCACGCTGCCCTTCTGCATCCGAGCGCGCGGCTTGCAAGCTCAGTCAGCAACTGCGCAAAACGCCACAGGCCGACCGCCTTCAGTTTCTCCTCAAAAAGCGCACAGAACTCATCATCACTCAAGCTCTCCGCAAACACCGCCCAATCACAAAGATGCCTCAGTCCGACGCCTGTGTCGATCAGGTGGGTCGCGGTGTGCAAAAGCATTATAAGTCCGTGATGGAAGGTCGATGCAGCCCTGAACGTACCCATAGAAGTATGACTTTCAACGCCGTCGGCAATAGCGGTGGACAAATGCTCTTTGATCTGTTCGCCTATCGGTCCCTCAGGAATTCCGTTGACCTGCCAGTGCATCTCCCAGACCGACCAACCGCCCGAAGCGGCACGACGATATATCACATGTATCTCTTTCTCGCCATGTTCTTCCAACTCAAACCCGATATCCTCAAGCAGCCCTCCCGCAGCATCAAGGTTTTCCGGCTCGACCAAAAAGTCGACATCTCCCATTATACGCAGAACAGGGTCAGGATAACGCGCGGAAGACACGCATCCCTTTATCACGACATAGGGCATATTCGCCTTAGTCATCGTTTCGTGCAGCTCGGTGTGTTCCCACTCAATACGCACGTTGTTGGCGATAATACGGTCGCAAAGCGGCTTCCATTGTTTGATGATGTCCTCCGGCAAAAAGGGCTGAGCCGCCGAAAACACCTGCAACAGCACCGACTGCTGATTGCTTTCCTCCAGCACCTCGTTCCAGTCAACTCTATCAGGGACGTTCACTTGTCTGCCGAAAAGGGAAGCAGACATCAGCTCAAGCACTGTTTGTTGCGTTTGTGTCAGCATGCTCACACCACCCTCCGTTTAGTTGCGATTACTCAGGCACTCATCTTTTTTCTATAAGCCATTCAATATAATCTCTAACGGCACCATCTCCACCGTTATATGAAGAAATAAAATCTGCAACAAATTTAACTTTATTTACAGCGTCGAAAGGGCAACCGACAACGCCGCCGGCGTCTTTCACCACCTTCATACAGTCAAGGTCGTTGATATCATCACCTATATAAGCAACGCAGCTGATATCGTGGCATACTTGCTTGAGCTTAGTTACCTTGTCGGATACTCCTTGATGTATCTCGGTAATACCGATTTCTCTGCAGCGATTCAATACTATTTCCGATTTTCTTCCTGTAATTATAACAGGAAGTATTCCCGCTGGTATCAGGAGATCATGTATCCCACAGCCGTCCTTAATGTTGAAAGCTTTCATAGCCTCTCCGGACGGAGACATGTATATCTTTCCGTCTGTAAGTGTTCCGTCAACATCCATAACTAAATACTTGATCATAACACACCCTCCTCTGTCGTTTTTGACCCAGAAATATAACCGATAACAACTTTTCTAATCTACCTATCAAAACGACTTGGGGTAATAAATGATATTTTGCATTTTCCATCAAGTGTTTCTCTGATATCCTTAAACATTTGTGTGATCTCATCATTCAGTTCGTCAAACTCATTACGATGACGTGCGTCCTGAAAACTCTCATCTGAATAATTATTTTCCTTGTCCGTTTCAAATCCGTCAAAGCCCGCGAGAACCACACTTTTTATCTCCATCCTCTTAAGAAGATTGAGCAGCATTATAGTGCTGTTTTCAAAATATTTATACCCGCGATTGATCAAGCTGTGATAGTTCACCACGATGTCGTCGGCATCCGGTTTAACATTAGATGTGATAATTACATTTCTGCCGCCTCGCTTAGCCGCAAGCTTGTTATATCTTTTCTGGTTGCCGAAGAAGGCATATGACTTTACATAATCTGCAACAAAATTGACGCTTATAACAAACACATTTTCACTGTCGATATATTTATCGATTTGCTCGCGGTAGGTATTAAGCGAGCTGCCCGGCACCATAACAACAACTTCTTTTTCCCCAATAAGCTCTTTAAGTTCTTTAAGCGCCGCTTCGTCATTGACCTTTTCCGAAATATATTCAATATACAATCTTTCAATATTATCATAATCATACCGCTGACGTTTATCAGGCTCAATCATCGACAGCAATTTCCCTACATCCTTTGTTTCTAGCCTGAACTTTTCGGTAAGATAAATAATATTGTTCGGATGGGATTTGTAAATTCCGGCCATCATAGCAGGAATCGAATAGCCCCATTTATATTCAAGGCTGTACTTATAAACATAGTCATCGATCATGTCCAAAATGTCATCGAACTCATAATCATAGTGCAGTTTTCTTACAAGGTAATCGACGATCAATTCTGTATTCAAATTGCCGGCAACCTTGCCCATACCGCCTAACGTTCCATCGATGATGATCTGTCTGGAGCCACGGCTTAACTTGATAACCTCCTGTGCAAAAGCAAAGGACAGCTGATAGTTGTTGTGCGAATGAAAATTGATACATATATCAGACGCCATATTGTGATCAATAAGGCCGAAAAGACGATCGACATCGTCGATATACATTGCTCCGTAAGTATCCACTATACCGAAACTATACGGATGTATCTCATTTATCATGTCAACAAGTTCAAGTATCTCTCTGTCCGAATAGTTTAGAGAGTTGACCCCTTGAACAAAAAGTTTGTAGCCCTTCTCTTTAATTATGGAAGCGCATCTAAGAATATCCTCTCGGGCCTCGTTATAATTCTTTTTAGTAAAACCAAATCTGATACCGTCAATGGATGTTCCGTCAAAAGGCTTCAAGGAATTGAAATCAAACATTCCGTAATCAATAAAAGCAACGTACATTGTTTTACTCTTACCTTTATTGATGAACGGACGAATTTGATCGACATCCGTAAAAAAGGTGCTGTTTCCCTGATAGTCGACATTACGCCAATCTCTGAGAAAACCAACTTCAACGATGTCGATTTTTGCATTTGTCAGTCTTTGTGACATCTCTTTTATCTCGCTATCCGCGAAAGCGCAATTTATAATACGCCCACCGTCACGCAGAGTACAGTCCAACACGCGAACGTTCTTCATCATATCCTCCTATACGATGTTTCAAGAAAACACCTAATACTATTGTGCGTTTGCTAAGTAAGCGGCCACTGCTTTTGCGAATTCAAAATCCTCAGCGGTATCAACATCTACCGCTTCAAACTGGTCAATTTCATATATATAAGGATTGTTTCCAATTCTCTGGCCAAGTTCGGTAAAAACTTCTTTTCTGAAAATGAAGAAGGCGCCGGTCTCCATATATATCGGTTCAAGATCCTGTGTTCTTACAATGTTCTTCGTATCATAGTTGAATGGTTTTCCGTTCATCCACATATAATCTTGCAATACGACTGCAGAGAACGCAGAGTCATATTCTCCTGACACGACCTTCTCAAGCGCTTTTGCAATGGATTGAGCTTTAGTAAAGGGTTGAGTCACATGGGTCAACACATAAATATCAGCGTCCACATCCTGCACAAAACGCTCTATGATCTCAAGACCTTTAACCTGAAACCCATCAAGATATGGGTCACGCTTTAAGAAACGCAGACCTTTGTCCTCATACGGAGATATATAGGGTTTTATTGCCTCATCACTGCAATAGACATATTTTTCATCGATGGAATCTACCGAGCTTATCGTTTCAAACAGGTAATCACACATCGGTCGCCCGTTAAGAAGCATGGTGTTTTTACCTGGAAGCCGCTGATTATTAAGCTTGATCGGAATAAAAGATACTACTTTCATACATTCTCCTCCAATGAATCGATCAGTTTCTTAGCCCTACGCATATCCTTATCATTTACAAATGACAAAACACGTTCCATGTCCACATGGTTCTTATTTTTGGTAAGATACTCCTTGTGATAATCCTTTAATGGATTTAGAAGATATTTAGCCAATCTATATGCATAACCTTCGTCCGCTCCAACTGTTAGCACACCTTCCAACTGTGCCCCGTCAACAAATTCAGAAACAGCGCCATCTTTTAGATAGGTCACCCTTGTCATTAGGTCAAACATAGTGATGGTAAAACCATTAAACAAAACACGAACTCGCTTTCCATAGGGAGAATCCTCTCTTTTAACATCAAATCCATACTGTTCAAATTTTTTGACGCATCCGCCATATAACTTGTCTGCAATCGCGTCCACGTCCGATTCTTTTACAAATATATCAAAATCCTCATCGAAGTAAAAGTTTCTAGGATACTCACGGCTTATTTTGTCCTCCGAACCAATTGCAAACGCATAGTCATAATCGCTCAGGCAGGAAACCACGTCTGTCAAATCGCGGTCTACCTCCATCAGTTTGTCAAACGCCTTGTTAGACAGATAATTATCCGACGAATGAATGATAACATCATGTGCATAATCGCCAACATAATGTGCAGTGAAGGCTTTTTCTTTAGTTTTATACCGTTCGCGTATCATCTTTTTTAACCGAACTGTTGCGACCGACTCAGGCATACCATTATCCTTCTTTAAGCGGTACATTGGGTCCATGATATTCAATCTAACAATGCGGAAGCTAACTTTTCCGTCCACTACGTTTGAAGAGCGAAGAATATAAAACATTTTTCGCATAAAATTAGTGTGATTTATGCTGTCGAAATGGTATACGCCTTTTAGGAAGCCAACAAAATCCGCAATTTCCAAATTATAATCATCATATCCCACAACTTCAATATTGTTTTGGTCTATTAACTTGATGTCCTTAACGATATCATCAAAATATTTTTCTGCAGGTGGGAAAAGAATGCAATAATAATTTCCAATCTTCTGTCGGCAGTTTGATATTATTTCGTCTTTCTTTTGTTTTATAATCTCTATTTCTTCGTGAGTAAAGCCTTTTTCCCAGAAAAAATCCAATGAAAAACGTCTGCGCGTTAACTTTTTATATACCTCAACGTTTATCATTTCCTGTTGCGTATAAAGAGCCAGTGCTATGCGGTGCGATCCGTTAATACTAAATAAATTTTGATCTCCCATCACAAATGAATCGCTGCGATAACCATTTTTTTCTACCGACTCTATCAGCTTTTTGAACTGTTCAATAGAGTGTTGTTCTGTTTTCTGATTATCGTAGCTAAACTTTTTGTGTTTTTGGCCGCCCTTCTTCCGTTGCTTCTCATAATACGCTTCCTGTTCATTAACTTGTCCATAGTTGCCGCCAAGAGTATGCATCTTCTTATATAATTCAAATCCAAAATCGTTCAGACCATAATAGTTTTCTATAGCAAAAAGTCGCACTGCGAAATCATAAGCGCAAAAGACTCCAAAACCGTTTTCATGACGGTCACTCTGCATCATTATCATGTCATACAACGGCTCTCGAAGCACAACTGCCTTTTTTCCGTGAAAAAAGTCCTTTCTAAACTTGTTATAATATAACTGATGGAAAAAGCCATTAAAATAATCACGATCTATGGCTGCTATTATTGGTGTGATTTTACTCATGTTGCACCTACTCCTCGCTTTTCTTTCGAATGGTAGCAAATATCTCTTTTGCAGTCTTGGCAACCGCCTTGCGCTTAACCACTAAAACAACACCCGTTATAGCTAGGATGCTGTATCGGACAATAGCATACGGATACAAGAATATCGTTCCAAAAATCACAACAGCTGAAATAGCTGTAATCTTTGCCAACACCTTCAAATCAAACGAGCAATCAACTCCATTTTGTTTAGATAGCTTCATCGCCACAAATGCATGGAAAACAGCGCTTGCCAAATAACAGATCAACGTTGTATAAGCTGCAGCGACATAACCAAAGAGCGGTATCGCTATCATGTTGAGAACAACATTAAGCACTGCAGCAGCTATGGAGGTTATCGACAGTATTTTGTTCTTCTCATAATAGAATTCAGTGTTTATAAACAACTGTGCGATCCACTGCATAAAAATACCCATGACAACAGGCGGAACACAGTAAATTGCCTCGAAATATTCTTCCGCCGCAAAAACTCGCATTATTTCCGGCGCACAGAAAACTACAAGAGCATAGGTTACTCCTACAACCACCGTCAAAAGACTGGAAACATTCTGAACCTTCTTTGGATCTCCTTTTTGCATCGTCTTGAACTGCCACGGAATGTAGCTGTTATTTATAGCTGCGTGTACAAACTGCATTACAGATGCCAAAGAATAAGTCACGCTGTAAAGCCCTGCTGCGGTCGCGGAATCCAAAGCGTTTATCATTATTCGATCCGCCTGATTCAAAACAACCTGAGACAAATAATACGGCACCAAAGGAACGTTGAATGCCAAAGCGAACTTCCAATGCTCTTTTACAAAGGGCTTTCGTCCCCTTTTGAACAAAGCAACCCATGCAATTAAGCCAACAATTGCCTTGGGTATAACAAGGCCCCAAACGGTTGCCATCGTTTTGTCTGCTCCGGTATGTCCGGCAATAGCAATAAAGATAATTTTGAGTATCGGCGTAACTGTAACCAAAAAGACCGTGCAGATAACAGTCATCTTATACCTATATGTGTATCGGTTGTCAGCATACCACAAATTGATTGCCGAATCGCTATATGCATACAAGGACATTATTATCAACATAGCCGTTGTCAGTCCCGTTATTACCGAAAACGGCTCGCTGAACGCGACCGTAAGCCCCAGCCAAACGGAAAGCAAAACAAATGTAAGACCGGCTACTGACGATGGATACGCACTTTTCTCGCCGAATTTCTTCATGGCAACATAATATCCGTTAGCCGATAACTTTTGTGACGCAAATATTATGATAATATTAAACCATGACGTGAATACATTATATGTTCCGTATTCGGCCGCCGTCAACAGTCGTGTAATAACGGGCACCGTCAGCATTTGTACAGATTTTTGCAAGATATTACATATAAAAATCCAACCTGACGCTTTTACCGGCAACGGTAGGCCTTTGTATTTATTTATTGCCTTAGTGACAAATGAGCGCACTGTCATCCCTCTATTACAATCATTTCTTTGCAATTGAATCAAACTCTACACGCGGAAAAATCTCCAACGCTCCCCCTCTTGTTGCATTGAATATTTTTATTCCGTGTAAATCGGCATACTCTTTAGCAACTCTATAGCTAAAAAACATACGCTGCTGGGCGGAACTAAAATGGGGGTCGTCCACACCGTGCTCTATAAAATGCCTTTTGTCCTTGCTGTAACCACAATCTGCTCCAAGGAGATATATCTCAGAGAAACCAAAATATACAGCCAATTGGATCAGCGAATATGTAATCGAATACCCGTCATATACGCGCTCAGAACAATCCCTGCTAAACTTCGTGTTGTATTTATCATCCGGATGCATCTCATGGTTCAATAAATCTAAAGGGAACACCACTGCATCCTTAGGCAGCTTGGCATACCACTTTAAGTTGCTTCCCAAAAGCAACTGAGTCTTAGGCATGCTGCGCACCGCCTCTTCAACCGACCAATAGACCCTGTGATCCTGAACACCGTAAAATGTAGGTCCCCACTCAAGCTCATCGAACGCCTTGGCAAGCGAGTTCATTCCAAAGGTGTATTCATTTCGTAGCGCGGCAATGTCGTCCATTGTTAAACTCGGTCCTGTCGCAATTATAAAGCAACGCTCACCTTTATATTTGTCTTTTAGTTGTTTCAGGGGATCTTGCTGAATCCCTGTTTTCCTTAAAACAACGTTTGTTTCAAAAACAACTCTTCTGAAAACATTGTACTGGAGATAACGAAACATCCGAACTCCTTTATACAGAAATTCGTTGTTCTTTATGTGTTCCTTTAAGCTCATTTGTATCCTCCGCATGATTCGAATTTAGCAAATGGTAATTTATCAAAAAGGCCAGAAAAATATATGTGATATTGGCGATGTTGCTTATTGAAGATATACAGAGCACTATGCCAACATATCCGAGAACAAAAGGTATGGCGATGGGTAGGTTGTGTTTATAGTAACGCATCCTACCTAATGCCCGGATAGAAATTTTCAAGAACCACAGACTTATAAATCCGCCTATAAATATTCCGCAACCGCTTATCCATTCTAACCATGTATTATGGAACGCCGTATGCATATCACCAACCTGGGCTATTTGGTCTTGTCCTACGCCAAACCATATCTTTCCTGTTCTGACTAGGTAATTCATGTTTGAGCTCCAAATTGTCAACCGGCCACTTTCGCTTGACAAAGATGCCCTGTCGTTAAAATAAGAATCAAAGAAAGAGCGGACTATGTTAAAATTAAACGCTGTATATGCAAGTGCAACAAAAACTATTAAGCCTATACCTAATATCATATTTCGGTTGACCTCTCTTGCCTTCACAATATACAAAACCGAAAAAACCACAAGGGCCGCAAAACACAACAAGCTCATCCTTGAGCCCGATTGAATGATGATGAACAGAAACAAAAACAAGGCCGTTAGGTTCTTAATCAGGCTACCTTTGTTGCTGAATACATAGTACAGGGCGCTCGCACCACCAAAAATATAATTAACAACAAAGCCGTTGGGGTCAATGGTGAATCCCCTCATGCGTGTTTCCTCTTCAATACCGTTTGTCAGTCTTATGAAGATTCCGGTGTCGGTCCTACCGTAAGCCAAGGCATCCGGAAACGCATTGTTCATGTTAAACAAAACTGCTATCACCAAAAAAACAACACCATGTCCAATCAACGTTGCAATTGCAACTTTTGATAATGAGTGAATATCCACTCCGTCATCACGATACGAAAGAACGCAGGATACGATAAGCATGTTTAGAATAAACATTAAATGCTGCATAACCGATGAAAAAATCAATCCGGTAAACAGATTAGATATCAGCAGCAAAATGGTAAAAACAATTATTATTTTTTTAATGTGAAAAGATTTTTTTGTATATAAGTACAAGAAGATCACAGCTGCACCAAATAACATATAAGGCTTTACCGTTACAGATGCTATATTGATCCCATAGAGTTCTATTGGAAAAAGCATCAAAATAAAGTACTCCGGCCGCTTACATTCCTTTTTGCATAACAAATAGGATATAACGGTCGCAATCAAAATATAAATCCAAATCATCAAAATATTCCTTTACCAATTAAGCAATGTTTCTGCTGCTTCTTTTCTCGCTCCGTCGAGAGAAAACTTTTTGTTCACTGTTTCAAAAGCATTCATCGACATTTGCTCATAATTTTCTGCTGTGATTGCCTTGTTTAGCCCTTCTTTAATGTCTTCTACGGTTGTCCCTCTCAATCGGAAGCCGTTTTCACCATCTTTCAAAAGATCGGGGATCCCACCTACAAGAGTCGCTATGATCGGAACTCCTTTTCCCATCATTTCTATCATCGAGTTCGGCAAACCTTCATGGTCTGATGCAAGCATGTTGAATTTCCACTCATCTGTTATCTTTGCAACGGAATCATGATCGACCCAGCCATACAGTTTGATAAATTGATCGACACCTAAATCGTCAACAAGTTTGCGACATTCTTCCTCCTGAATTCCCGATCCGATTATTTCCAGTTTCCAATCAGGGTGGATCTCATGAAGCTCACAAAAAGCCCTGATCGACTCCATCACATGCTTAACTCCTGCCAATCGGCATAGCATGCCGATTTTATTTTGTCGATTTTCAATGGGGTTGAACTCTATCATGTCTGTGTATAAATGAAGTTCCTGCACATCCTTCTTGATCTGTCCGTTCCATCCGTCCTTGACTGCACGACTTTCAACAAAAACCCGATCTGCTTTATTTGCCATACGCATAACAAGCTTAGCAGATATCCTCATAAATAGGCTGCTGTTTCCTTCTGTTGCCAAATTGCCATACACAAAATAGCCTAAATGATCTGTAACCTTTCTTGCTGTCAAAAAAGGTAACAGCATCTTGTCGCCAAGCCAAAAGAAGACATGATCACCATTCATTACATTCCTTCGAATAAACAACGACATTCGGCGCTGTAATTGAATCATACCGAAAAGCTTTTTAAGTTTGTTTCCCCTCTTTTGATAATCATAAGACTCGATATGAACATCAGTAATATCCTGTTCAAGAGAAACATTTCCGCCAACGATCGTTACTTTTTCATAGTTGTTTTGTATTGTACGGATAAACTTACTCGTTGTAACTTCCCCCGACTTGTTCAGCGGTGTCATAGGGTTTGTTATCACAAATGCGCGGGCCTTCTTTTCCGTTGCCATTGTTGCACTTACCTCGCTTCTCTTAAGCTACAGGAAACATTTCCTGCAGCCTTGCAGAATACTCGTCATCAGACATTTTGGCTGCAAAGGTCTTTCCGTTTTGGATCATTTCCTCTCTTTGAGAAATGATCCTTTCTATTGCCGCGACTGCCTCGTCGACATCGTCCTCGCAAAAGCAAAGACCGTCGCCGCTCACACTGATAAACTCCTGTGCGCCTGCAACATTACACGCCGCAACAGGCACTCCGGCCGCTGCAGCTTCAAGGCCTGCCAACGGGAAGCCCTCAAAGGCTGAGGGAATCATGAGCAGGTCGATCGTTTTTAACAGGTCCGGCACGTCTTCTCGTCTGCCTAAAAACGCGGCCTGTCCGTCAAGACCGTATTCCTTTACAAAGCTCTCAAGCTCGTCCATATACTCAGGTTCACGGCACTCTCCTGCAAAAACGCCGACAGCGTCGACACCTTTTTCGCGAAGTGCCTTTACGACCTTAAGTGTAAAATCCTGCTTTTTAGAACGCTGTATCAAAGCAATATGACCTATAACAATTGTCTGCTCCATCTTTTCCTCCATATGAGTCAAACTCCATCTCTGCTTTGTTATTCAAAGATGTGATGCAACCCGATACTGTAGTTATTATAGCTCTGCTTCTCGCAGAAAAGATAGCCGTTTTCCACCCTTTGCGCAGGCTGAGCTATAGCTTCGATAACGGCATCTGCAATTTCTTTTTCTGTGCCCGTTTCAGAATAGGTGACACCGCAGTCAGCCGATTTCAACAATTCAAACGATCCGCCTTTATCCATTGC
>CAZDIN010000002.1:0-35608 GCA_964505515.1 uncultured Eubacteriales bacterium
ATGGATTTATTCCTCCTTGATAAAGTTTAACAAATTCAGTCGGTCCGGACATCCGTATCGACGGATATCCATACCTTATCAATTCTAACACTTTTTTTGTCGTATGTAAATAGTAAAATTGCCGCTAAAACAGGATATTCTGCAAGTTTTTTTGGCAAAAACGAGAAAAACCACCTCTTTGTCCATTATAAAGGAAAGGAAAGCATTGACTTTTTGCTCAAATGCCTATATTATGATAATACTTATTTTTCAAAAATCGAGAGGAGAAAATCATGACTGCAAATCCTGACCCTGAACCTGCGAACTTTGTTTTTTGGACGGTCTTGTCGGTGGCGCTGTTGCTGCTCGACGCCCTGACCCACGCCGGATATCAATCCCTCGTCGTTATCAACGACGCGGCTCTTAAACGAGCCGCCGACGACGGTGACAAAAAGGCAAAACGCGCTTTGCGCCTGCTTTCCAAGCCGGTGCGCTTTTCCGCAAGAATGTCGACCGCCTGCGTGCTGTTTGATCTTGCGACTGCGTTTGTTCCGATCTTTGTCTTTTCCGATGCGGTAAGGCTGTGGGCATCCCGTCTGACCGACGTTCGCTTGCTTCAGGCTTTGTTGTTTGTGGCTTTTTTGATTGCCGTCGTGTTCGTTGTTATGGTGCTCGGGGAGCTTTTCCCGCGCCGCATCGTTTCACACGGAAAAGAAAGAACGGCTTATGCCTTTTTGCCGTTGGTCGAGGCGATCGACCTGCTGGTTGCTCTTCCTGCGGCGGTCAACGGTGCCGTCGTTAACCTACTGTTAAGGCTTTGCCGGATCGACCCCAACGCCGATATGGAGATGGTCACCGAGGAAGAGATAAGGATGATGGTCGACGCCGGCGAGGAAAAGGGCGTCATTGAGGAAAGTCAGAAGGAAATGATAAACAATATTTTCGAGTTTGACGACCTTACTGCCTCCGACGTTATGACCCACCGCACCGATATCGTCGCGGTGGATATCAACGATTCCTTCGACGATGTGATCCGCCTTGCGACCGAGGAGGGATACTCCCGTATCCCTGCTTACGAGGATGATATTGACGACATCAAGGGTATCGTCTACGTTAAGGACCTGCTTAAATATGTCGGCTCATCCTTGCCTGCTGGCAACCTTGCCGACGTGATACGCAAGCCCTTCTTCGTGCCTGAATCCAAGCGCTGCGGCGACCTTTTCACCGAGATGACCGAGAAGCGCATTCAGATGTGCATTGTCGCCGATGAGTTCGGCGGAACGGCAGGGCTTGTTACCATCGAGGACCTGCTTGAGTCGATAGTGGGAAGTATTCAGGACGAATACGACGACGAGGAAGAGGACGAGATCGAGCAGATCAACGAGACCACCTTCACCGTTGACGGTACGACCGATATTGATGATATAAACGAAGAGTTGGATATTGAGCTGCCTGAGGGCGATTATGATACGGTCGGCGGCATGATCCTGTCTGTGCTTGGCCGTATTCCGCAGGAGGATGAGCATCCTGACGTTGAGGCATGCGGCTATCTGTTCACGGTAGAGGAAATGGGAGAAAGACGCATTGAAAAGGTGCGTATTGAGCGTATGCCCGAGGACGATATCGGGGAATAATCAATATATGTAAAACGTCAGTTCGCAAAATCCTGACGAAAAATAAAACTACGGAAGTGAAGTTCTATGAAAATTAAACACCTGTCGACAGCGGCGTTGATCGCCGCCGCCTATGCTGCACTTACCTATGCGGCGGCTGCGTTGGGGCTTTCCTATGGGCAGATACAGTTTCGTTTTTCAGAGGCGCTCTGCGTGCTTGCGGCCTTTACGCCCGCGGCAATACCGGGGCTTACCCTCGGCTGTCTGTTGGGCAACCTTGGCAGCACCCTCGGCCCTGTCGATTGGATATGCGGCACGTTGGCGACCCTGCTTGCGTCGGTGAGCGGATATGCCCTGCGGAATGTCAAGGGCGCGATGTGGCTTGTGCCCATGCCCTGCGTGTTGTTCAACGCGCTGATAGTCGGGGCAGAGTTGGCGGTCCTGTTCGGCGAGGGCGCATTTTTGCCTGTGTTCGCGATAAACGCGGCGTGGGTCGGCGTGGGTCAGGCTGTGGTATGCTACCTGCTTGGAATACCCCTCTATCTTGCAATTGAGCGAACCCCTGCGCTTAAGCGGTTTCTCTCAAAATAAAAGATCAAAAAGAGTCCGTATCGTTTTTTCGATACGGACTCTTTCCTTACTGCCCATCCCAGAAATGTGCCGCCGCGGGCAGTGTAATTATTGGTCCAATCCCATTATATTCAAGGGATCGGCGGCTTTATTCTCTTTAGTTGCCGAAAAATGCAGATGCACCGCTTCAACGCACTCGCAGGGTATCTCGCCGAGGGTGCCTATTTTGGCGTTTGCCGCTACGGTGTCGCCCTTTTCAACCGTGACTGTGTCAAGTCCACAGTAGCGCGCGATGATGTCGTTGCCGTGATTTATCTCGACCACCTTGCCGTAGGAGGCGTTTTCGGTGACCGAAATGACTACACCGTCACCTGCTGCGTTGATGCTGTCACCGATATTACCTGCGATATCGACACCTGTGTGCAGACGCCAATCAGAGTAGGTCATTGAGTATTGAAGCTCGCTGTCGCTGTAGCCCTTGAGGATCTCGCCCGTCAGCGGCATGACGAAAAATGCTGCGCTCGGTGTCACCGCCGTGACCGTATCGCCGCCCGACTGAGAATTGTCGGTGTTGGGCGTGTCGGACGCAGATTGGTTTATCTGGCTTGAGGGTCTTGACGAAGAGGATATCGATGAGGTGTCGGCTGTGCTTTCGGCAGGACTTGACGAAGGAGGTGTCAGCGTCGACTCAGCGTCGCTTGATGCGTCACCTGTCAGGGCCTGACTAATGGGCGGGGAGACCTGATTCAGCCCGATCCATGCCGCCGCACCGACGGCGATAAGGCAGACCGAAAGGGCTGCTATGAAGCCTTTTGACCTTAGAAAACTGCGCGAAGATGAGAATTTGATATTTTTCATGTGAAGACACATCCTGTAAAGAACTTTTCAAGAATAGTTTTGCGCGAGAAAAGGGAAATTATTCAAACAAAACGTAAATAATTATTAACACTTTGTTTACATAATCCTAAAAAAATGGCAACACAGAGGGAGTAGTATATAATTGCACTTGAGAAAAGGCGGACCGCAACGCCTTCAAGTGTTATCTACCCTCCTCAGAAAATACATCCACGGAAAACGGCAGTGCCAAAAGCGCTGCCGTTTTTCGTATAAATCGGTTGAAATGAAGACACGGTTTGTTTATAATAGAAAAAAGAGGTGAGGTCTTTGGGTAAGGAAGTAAAAACCAACGCGATGAGGATACTTGACCGAAACAAGATCGCGTACGAGATAAATTTGTATGAGTGTAAGGAGTTCGTCGATGCCGTTGAG
The DNA here is from genome assembly GCA_964505515.1 of uncultured Eubacteriales bacterium. Lineage (GTDB taxonomy): Bacteria > Bacillota > Clostridia > Oscillospirales > Acutalibacteraceae > RGIG2206. The sequence goes on from CAZDIN010000002.1 coordinate 3,432, forward strand.
ATCGCGGATCGGCTGGGGCAGCCCTATGGATCCTCATTCAAGACCCTTGTTACAGTAGGAAAAAGCGGTCAGCATTATGTTTTTGTGCTGCCTATCGCGAGGGAGCTTGACATGAAAAAAGCCGCGTCCGCGGTGGGTGAAAAATCGGTGTCGATGATTCCCGTTAAGGAGATAACGGCGTTGACGGGGTATGTTCGCGGCGGTTGTACTGCCCTGGGAATGAAGAAGGCGTTTCCAACCGTCATAGACGCATCTGCGAGGGCGTTTGAGCGAGTTATAATAAGCGGCGGACGCATCGGGGCGCAGATAATCCTTGCTCCCGATGACCTTGCAAGAGCCGCAAGGGCTGATTTTGCCGATATTTTGGCTGAGTAATACAGGAGGGGCATCATGAAGATCGAGAAGATTTTGCTGAGAGAGCAGTTTGATGGTCTCGGAGATTCGCCTGCAATACTTGAGACCTATCTGCAGACCTATGATGAGGAGGTCAAGGTCACAGATCGCCCTGCGATGATCATATTCCCCGGCGGCGGATATAGCATAACCTCCCACAGAGAGTCTGAGCCGGTTGCCCTGCGCTTTGCGGCCCTCGGATATCAGTGCTTCGTGGTGTGGTACACCTGTGCGCCGGCACGCTATCCGCGGCAGCTGCTGGAGGGTGCGGCCGCCGTCGTATATGTAAGACGGCATGCGGAGGAGTTCTGCATCGACCCGAAGCGCATCTCGGTCATGGGATTTTCGGCAGGCGGACACTGTGCCGGAATGGCAGGCATGCTTTGGGGCGAGCCTATCGTCGCAGAAAAGCTCGGCATAGAGCCGCGTCAGGCGCGCCCCGACACGATGGTGCTTTGCTACCCCGTCGTAACGAGCGGAGAATATGCACATCGCGGCTCCTTCAACAACCTGTTGGGTGCCGAGCCTAACGAGGCGATGCTGTTCAAGGTGTCGTTGGAATACGCGGTCAATGCGGACACTCCGCCGGCATTTTTGTGGACGTCCGCAGACGACAAATGCGTGCCCTGTGAAAACTCTCTGCTGTTGGCACTCTCGCTGAGCAAGCACAGCATCCCCTATGAGCTGCACGTTTACGGCAGTCTGCCGCACGGAGCATCTCTTGCAAACGATCAGGTGTACCCTACGGGCGTTGACCACGCAGGCATCGATGAGCGTGTGGCTAAGTGGCCTGAGGAATGTGACAAGTGGCTTCGCGAGCAGTATGCGCGAATGCAGTAGGTGAAGGCTATGAAACTGATATCATGGAATGTCAACGGACTGCGCGCCTGCGTGTCAAAGGGCTTTGCCGATGTGTTCAGGTCGATGGACGCGGATGTTTTTTGCCTGCAGGAGACCAAGCTGCAGGAGGGGCAGATCGACCTTGACCTGCCCGATTATCATTGTTATTGGAACTACGCCGAAAAAAAGGGGTATTCGGGCACGGCGATGTTTTTGAAAAGCGAGCCGCTGAAGGTCAACTACGGCATCGGTATCGACGAGCACGACCATGAGGGTCGCGTCATCACTGCCGAGCTGGAGGACTGCTTTGTTGTGACGGTCTACACCCCCAATTCCCAAAATGAGCTGGCAAGGCTTGGATACCGCATGGAATGGGAGAATGCCTTCAGGGAATATCTTATGGGGCTTGACGCGGTCAAGCCGGTCGTGATCTGCGGTGACCTTAACGTTGCGCACGCCGAGATCGACCTGAAAAATCCAAAGACCAACCGCCGAAACGCAGGCTTTACCGACGAGGAGCGTGAAAAGCTCAGCGCCCTCTTGGCGAGCGGCTTTACCGATACCTTCAGGCTGCTTTATCCTGACAGGGAAGGGATCTATTCGTGGTGGTCCTACCGCTTTCACGCGAGGGAAAACAACGCAGGCTGGCGGATAGATTACTTTTTGGTGTCCGACAGGCTTCGCGACACCGTAAAGCAGGCTGCTATCTATACCGATATTTTCGGCTCCGATCATTGTCCCGTCGGACTTGAGATCGAAATATAGAATTATGCGACCCCTGACGCTTTTCCGTCAGGGGTCGCATTTTTTGTGTAAGTATATTACCCGCACCCCTTTGCGTAGACATATATAAAACGGCGTTGAAGGGGGCATGGACGTGATAGGGTCGGCCTTGCTTAAGCTTGCAGGCGGTGTGGCCTTTTTCCTTTATGGGATGCAGGCGCTGTCAGACGGGCTTGAAGATCTCGCAGGAGAGAAATTGAGCGGCATACTCAAAAGCATGACCTCTGATCTGCTCAAGGGGACGGTGGCGGGACTGCTTATCACGGCGGTCATCCAGTCCTCGTCGGCGGTGACGGTCATGCTCGTCAGCCTTGTCAACGCAGGGATGATGACGCTTCGGCAGTCGGTCGGCGTTATCATGGGCACCAACGTCGGAACGACGGTCACCGCATGGCTTCTTTCGACGATAGGGATAGAAAATGACAGCTCTGTTTTCAGCCTGCTTAAAACCGAAAATCTTTCTATGACAGCGGCGGTCACAGGTATGCTTGTGCTCGCCTTGTCGAAGGGCTCGCGCGCAAAAAGCGCAGGCTCTGCTGTCGCCGCCTTCGGCGTGCTGATGTACGGAATGGAGCTGATGAGCGAGGCGGCGGAGCCACTGATGGCGTTGCCTTGGTTTGAAGACTTGCTTGTGACCTTTCAAAACCCTATCCTCTGCCTTATTGCAGGTACACTCGTCACCGCCGTTATACAAAGTTCGTCTGCATCGGTCGGTCTTTTGCAGACACTTTCGGTGTCAGGCGGCATAACCTATCGTGCCGCCGTTCCCATCGTAATGGGGCAAAACATCGGCACCTGCGTGACGGCGCTTTTGTCGGGGGTCGGGAGAAGTCGCACCGCAAAGAAGGTCGCGCTCATTCACCTGATGGTAAACGTAATAGGGACGGCTGTGCTGTTCGGCGCTTTCTATATGATCGATGCGGCGGTCGGGCTTGCCTTTGCCGAGCGGTCGGCAGACCCCGTCGGCATCGCAGCCGTCCACAGCGCGTTTAATATTATATCTACCGTCATGCTGCTGCCCTTTGCAAGCGGCATGGAAAAATTGGCAGATGCTTTGCTGCCTGAGAAAAAGGGCGCACCCTTGCGATCGTGAGGGGGCGCGCTTTTTCTGTGTTGACCCCAAATATTTACTTGACAACGGGGCAGGGTTAGTGTATGATAACCTAAACGAGTTAGTCGAGTATAACTTTTGCATGCTTATCAGAAAGAGGAGCCGTTGATGACACTTAGAGAACTTGAGATCGGGGCGACGGGTGTAATAACCGACGTCGGCGGAGAGGGAAGCCTGCGTCAGCATTTTCTTGACATGGGGGTTATCCCCGGGGCGAGAGTGACCCTCATGAAATACGCGCCGATGGGTGATCCGATGGAGCTGCGTATTCACGGATACGAGCTGACCCTGCGGCTTGCCGATGCGGAAAAGATCGCCGTTGAGCCTGTAGCTGCACTGCAGCCCGAAAGGGAAAGGCAAAAGACCTTTGCCTCTGCCCGAAAGGCGTCCCACCCCGGATACGGAGAGGGCGGCAGGTATCACGTTAAAGCCGACGAGAAGCCTTTGCCCAAGGGCACCACCCTTACCTTTGCGCTTGCGGGCAACCAGAACAGCGGCAAGACTACTCTGTTTAATCAGCTTACCGGCGCAAATCAGCATGTCGGAAATTTCCCCGGCGTGACCGTCGACCGTAAGGACGGAGCCATCAAGGAGCATCCTGACACGATGGTGACCGACCTGCCGGGTATCTATTCACTTTCCCCTTATACAAGCGAGGAGATCGTGTCGCGACAGTTTATTCTCGATGAAAAGCCGAAGGGCATTATTAACATAGTTGACGCAAACAACATCGAGCGGAGCCTTTACCTGACTCTGCAGCTGATGGAGCTGAACGTCCCCATCGTGCTTGCGCTGAACATGATAGACGAGGTGCGCGGCAACGGCGGCGCAGTACATATCAACGAGATGGAGGAGATGCTGGGCATACCGGTCGTTCCTATCTCGGCCTTGAAAAACGAGGGTGTAGACGAGCTTATAACCCACGCGATACACGTTGCGAAATATCAGGAGCGTCCCGGACGTACCGATTTTTGCGGCAAGGACACCGACGGCGGTGCCGTTCACCGTTGTTTGCACAGCATCATGCACTTGATCGAGGACCACGCCGAGCAGGCAGGTATACCTGTGCGGTTTGCGGCGGGCAAGCTTGTCGAGGGCGACGCGACGGTGCTTGAGGCGCTGAAGCTTACCAAGAACGAGCAGGAAACGCTTGAGCATATAATTCTGCAAATGGAGGAGGAACGCGGACTTGACCGCGCCGCCGCTATTGCGGACATGAGATTTTCGTTTATACGCGAGGTGTGCGAGCGCACAGTGGTACGTCCTAAGGAGAGCCGCGAGCATCTTCGCAGCCGACGCATCGACCGCGTGCTGACGGGAAAGTACACCGCCATCCCTGCCTTTATCGGTATTATTGCCTTGGTGTTCTGGCTGACCTTTGACGTTATCGGCGCCTTTTTGCAAGGCCTGCTTGAAACGGGTATAGAATGGCTGACCGGAGTCATCGACCTGGCGCTTACAAACGCAAATGTCAACGAAGTCATCAGGTCGGTGGTCGTTGACGGCATATTTGCAGGGGTCGGCAGCGTGCTCAGCTTTGTGCCGATAATCGTCGTGCTGTTTTTCTTCCTCTCCTTGTTGGAGGACAGCGGATACATGGCGCGAGTGGCGTTCGTTATGGATAAGCTGCTGCGCAAGATAGGCCTTTCGGGCAGGAGCATCGTGCCGATGCTGATCGGCTTCGGCTGTACGGTGCCGGGCATTATGGCGAGCCGCACCCTTCCGAGTGAACGCGACAGGAAAATGACTATCATGCTCACCCCGTATATGAGCTGTACGGCAAAGCTGCCTATCTACGCTTTCTTTGCGGATGCGTTTTTCCCTGAGCATACGGCGATCATCATGGTAGGTCTGTATCTGCTCGGCATCGTTGTGGGTATTTTGGTGGCGTTGGTGTCGAAGGTGACCGCCTTTCGCGGCGAAGCCGTCCCGTTTGTAATGGAGCTGCCCAACTACCGCCTGCCTGCCGCCAAAAACGTTGTTCATCTGCTTTGGGACAAGGCGAAGGACTTCCTGCAGCGCGCCTTTACGGTGATATTCGTAGCGTCGATCGCGGTGTGGTTCCTGCAGACCTTTGATTTCCGACTGAACGTCGTTTCCGATTCGCAGGACAGCATGCTTGCCGTCGTGGCAGGTGTCATCGCACCTGTGTTCAGCCCCATCGGGCTGGGAGATTGGCGCATCGTGACCTCGCTTATCGCGGGCTTCATGGCAAAGGAAAGTGTCGTTTCAACCCTGTCGGTGCTGGTCGGCTCGGCAGGACCTATGGCTATCCTTACACCCCTGAGCGCAATATCAATGCTTGTGTTCAGCCTGTTGTATACCCCCTGCGTCGCGGCGGTCGCATCGGTCAAGCGTGAGCTTGGCGGAAAATGGGCGGTCGGCGTAGTCCTTGGACAGTGCGCGGTTGCGTGGGTCTGCGCGTTGATAGTGCGCGCGATAGGATTGCTGGTGATGGCATGAATTGGCTGAGTATTTTGATCGCGGTTGCAATTGCAGTTGCCGTCCTGCTTGCTATCAGGCATATGCGGCGGAACAGGGGCGGATGCTCCTGCTCAGGCTGCGGAGGCAACTGCGCCGAGTGTATGAAAAAGTTTGAGGAGGAGTCGGTATGAGCATACATCGTTCGGGCGAGGATTATCTTGAAGCGATACTTGTCCTGCGCGAAAAAAACGGCACCTGCCGTTCAATCGACGTTGTGAACTATATGGGGTTTTCAAAGCCGAGCGTTAGCATCGGCATGGCGAAGCTGGAGGAGTCGGGCTGTATCATAAAGCAGCCTGACGGAGAACTGCATCTGACCGAAAAGGGACTTGAGATAGCGCGAAAGACCCTTGAAAAACACCGCTTTATAACCGAGCTGTTTATAGCCATCGGCGTGACGCCCGAAACGGCAGAGCAGGATGCCTGCAGTATCGAGCACAGCCTGAGCGAAGAAAGCTATGAGCGGCTCAGAGAGTGGCATAAAAAGCTGACCGAAGAACGGAGACAGATATATGGAAGATAAAGAGTTTCGCTGTAAAGCGGAGGTTGTTGCCTCCTACGAGGCGCCCGAAAAGGCGGAGGAGCTTAAGCCTCGGACCTTCCGAGAAAAATGGGAAAATTATTGGTATCACTACAAGGGCCGCACCGTTTTGATTGCATTTTTGGTGATTGTTTTCGGCGTGACGGGCTGGCAGTTTGCAACCAAGGAAAGACCCGATTACGTCGTCATGATGGCGTTCGACAAGACGGTCAGCGCTGACATCGTTTATTGCGTTGAGGACTTTCTTGCCCCCTACGGAGAGGACCTCAACGGCGACGGAAAGGTCGTCGTCGACGTCTACGACGTGTCGGCAAGCAGTAATCCTGATGTCCAGAAGGCGAATGCGACCAAGGTCATTGCCGAGCTGCAAAACGGTGAGATCATGCTTTTTATCGTTGACGGCGTATATTTTGATAAGCTTAACGACCTTGAGGTGTTTGAAGCCAACGAGAAGTTTAACGATCTCGATTCCTACGCCTACTGCCTGCGCGGAACACCGTTAGAGGATGCGCTGAATGAGGTGGAGGCGAATTTCATCAGCCACGATTTTTACATCGCAAAGCGGGTGGTCAAGGGCACCAGCTTTGAAAAGGTTGAAAAGAGCCTGAAGTCCGAAAAGGAATCGCTGGCACTGCTTGACAGGCTTCTGAAATCGTTTGAATAGAACAAAAAAGGAAGGTTCTCTCGAACCTTCCTTTTTACACTTGGTACGCATGTTTATTAGTGATGGATTTTATTCATTATAAACAAATAGCAATTGACAATTTGTCACATTTATATTAAAATTAACTTGTAAGGTGACCAGGTTTTTCCTTACAGTGAGTTTGAAAGGACGTGATACCAATGTACGCAGAAGCTTCTGTTGACTTCGTAAACTACAAATTTAATATTAAAGTGAAAGGAGCAAAAAGTAATGAAGAGATTACTTTCTGTGATGTTGTGTATCGCGCTTATTATAACGGTTGCTCCTATGACCGTTGCCACATCTGAATCAGCACAATACCAGCTGGCTCAGTTCCCCTCGGTTATAACCGAACAACAGATCGAAACTAACGGTCTTAAAAGGCGTTTACCAAAATATGATAGCTATACCAACGCAATTGGATACGAAAATGAAGACGGATCTGAAACGGTCTTTATCTATACTGATGACATTAAGTATAAAGATGAAAACGGAATAATTAGAGATAAAGACATAAATATAGCGTCTGCAAATTTGTTGCAAAAATCATCAGGATATTCATATAAGACGAAATCAAACGATATTCAGGTGTATTTTGCTGACAAAATATCGAAAGATACAGGAATAAAGATAGAGTACAAAGGCAAAGAGATAAAACTTGCGCCTAAAGTAAATCAGCAAGAAAAAAGAACCTCTGCAAAACAGACTGCCAAGTTGATAAAAGACACAGGTGTAGGTGGTAGCGGTTTAGAGAACATAATGCAGTACGATCAGGCAATCAGCGAAACCACTCATTTGCGTTTTGAAACAACCTACAGCGGATTAAAGGAAGACATTATTCTTGATAAGTACACAGGCACAAACCGTTTTACATTTATCGCGGATTTTGATGATTTAACACCCGTTGCTTATAACAGAGGGGTACAAATCTATGACGGGGATAGCGTAATAATGGAAATTCCTCCGATATATATGGAGGATTCCGGCGGAGAGTTTGATCCGGGCAGCAGAATTTCTATTGACAACACTATTGAACTGTCTGCTCTCCCTGACGGAACCTACGAGCTTACAATAATTGTTGATAATGATTTCTTGACAAACAGCGACACTGTATATCCCGTGATTATTGACCCTTCTATAAACATAAGTTCATCCAGTCATAGCGACGCTTCTGTATATTCCCAGTGGCCTAACGACAACTGGGCAGGTCAGCTTCGTAATAACGTAGGAACCGACAGAGTTTTGGGTACGGGTGTCTTCTATACTAAGTTTGACATTTCTGCATTATCAGGAATAAGGTACGATAATATAATCAGTGCTTATTATCATTGTTATGAATTAACGGAAAACACCGAAAACTCGGTTATACAAGCATTCCTGGTGCAACAGGACTGGAGCGAATCGGAGATTACTTGGAATAACAGGCCCTCGTGCCACTGGGAAAAGTTATGTGCCGTTAATGTAAATTCAATTGAAAAAAGTTCTAATGAAAACTATTGGTATGATTTTTATATTACATCCGCAGTTATGGCCTGGCTTCAGGGTGTTCCCAATTACGGAATAGGGCTTTGGGAAAGAACCCACTCGGGCTGGAAAGGTTTTGGTTCGGAAGAAAACGCGTCTTATATGCCGTATTTGAAGGTGTCTTACGTCAATGAAGAAGAGGTTCCGGAAGGATTAGGATTAACAAACTTCAAATCATATTACATAAAAAACAAACGAAGTGGTTTATATTTAACCACCAGCGGAGATTACGATGAAGCAAATATTTATCAAAGCAATTTCACCGGCTCTTCTAACCAAAAATGGACATTAAAGTACCAAGGTGATGGTTATTATAAAATCCACCCTGAAAATTCTGAACGCTTGATAGATGTTTATGGGGGTTCTGAGTATCCGAGCGGAAACATGAACGATACTAACATTCAATTGTATCAGAATAACGGGGGATATAACCAACACTGGAAGATAGTTAGAAACTGGAACGGAACATACCGATTCTTGTCAAGACTGAGCGGATACAGCAGAGCTTTTGTTGTGCAGGGCGCGAGCTACTCAAGCGGAGAAAACGTAATTTTATATGATTATTCCTCTGATTATATGTTTAATGACGATTGGACACTTGAACCCGTAGAATTGGGAGATGCTGATTTTTATAGTTTTACTGATTCTGGAGGATATGGTGTAGACACAACCGAAAACATCAATCAGGCTGTTGATTTGGCAGCAAGCATTGGATTTACAAGCTACAATCTTTTCAATCGCTCTGCGTATGATGCGTACAATTTTATGATGCTTGACGATTTGTGGTATTTTACAGGTCATGGCGACAGAAGCTACGCTCAATTCAACTCACTTAATGGTGATACGTGGGAAAAGAGTTACATCACTGCATCAGGAACAAATAATTACAGTATTAATTATAAAATAAATTTGATGACAGAAAACCAACTAAAAGGATTAAGCCTGGCTGTTTTCAGTTGTTGTCGTGCAGGAGAAAATGACGGAGATTCAAATATGGTTGGGAATGTGTATAAGCGCGGCGCTCACTATGTGGTCGCTCATACCAATATAATAACAAGTGTGTATAATTCCGCATGGATGGTTCAGTTTTTGACTGCACTAAATAATGGATACTGTATTTACGACGCTATGGAAGTGGCGGACGAGTATTTATATTATTATTATGGAGGCACAGTTGCAGGCACAATAAATAATTTGAATCAAAGACATACATTAGGTGATGGTTCCGTAGTATTAAAGCACTAAAAGGAGCGTTAATTATGAAGAAAAAATTTATCTCAGTCTTTGTCGTCATATTGGTCGTTGCTCTCTTGCTTTGCGGATGTGCAAATAAAGATATTTCTGCCGCACAGTTCTCCTCCGATGCAAGCACTAGTAGATACACTAAATGGGATGCAATAAACACCGAGCGTGTGATTAGGGTTGGACAAACTGAAATGATTCAATTAGTTGTACCAATAAATGAGTACGCTAAAACGGTTAAGGTTGCGTGGGAGATTTCTGATGAATCAATAGCGACCTTTGCGGAAGAGCACAATAACCGTTATTATTGCTATGTTGTTGGGTTGAAACCTGGCGAGATCACGATAGGCGGCGAGGTCACTGCACCCGACGGCAACGGCTCGTTTTCCTACAAGGTCATCGTAGAAGAATAAAATAAAAAAGGAAGGTTCGCGAGAACCTTCCTTTTTTTATGTATCAAGGCGCGTTTCTGTCATTGAGCTGGGCGAGGACCTCGCGCAGCTTGTTTGGGACGGGGATGCCGAGCAGGGTTGCGTTTTCGAGGATGCTTATGCCCTCGTTTGCTATGTAAAAATAGGCACATAATGTGCGGAAGAGCCACTCACCCTCATGCAGCAGGTGGTCGAGCATCACGGCTAAGACCATGACCAAAAGAATGCACGCCTTCTTCGCCAACCCCTTGAAGCCGACGGTGGAGGAGAGCTTCTTTGAGATTATGGCGACGAGCACGCCTGTGATATAATCTGCGACCATGAAGCAGAGCAGGACGATGAGGGGTGCATCCCACTGACCTACGAGGTAGGTCAGTGCGGTGCCTAAAATTGCGGCGGCGGAGTCGATGAGATGCTTCATGACTACACCCCTAACAGTTTGCGCCACGTCGTCTTTCCTACCGCGCCGTCAACCGAAAGACCGTTAGCCTTTTGGTATGCACGGATGGCCTTGTCAGTGGCAGAGCCGCATTTTCCGTCGGCGGTCACGCCTATAAGCCTTTGCACCAGCTTGGTGGCGTTTTTGTTTTGGTAGGTCGCGCGCTTTTTGACGATGCATCTTGAGGCGACGTAGTCACATTCTGTGCCCCAGTAGCCGTCTGCACCGAATTTTGCGAAGGAATAGCCGTCCGCGATAGCCGCTTTTTGAAACGAGAGGACGAGGTTCTCCTTTGGTTCGTCAGGTGTGACGGCGTTGACCGCCTCTGCGGCAACGGTCATTGCCTCAAGCGGAAAGTTGCTTCCGGGGCAGGCGGTGGCGTTGACGTCGCGGTGTCCGCAAACCGCATCGATGCCTAATCCGTAGCGGCGCAGGATGTCTGCAACAAGCTCTGCACCTGCCGAAAGCTGTGCGTCGGGCATCGCTTCGATCTCGAAATTGCCCTCAAAGCATACGCCTATCGAAATGCTGTTTGAGTTGAGGGCGTGTGCGCCGACGGTGTCCTCGGGTCTGCCGTGATAGATGCTGCCGTCCTTGCGAACGAAATAGTGATAGCCTATCCCCGCCCAGCCGTTAGCAAGGTGCCAGCGGTGGATGTCCTCGGCGGTGCATTGGACGGCGGCAGCGTGATGCAGAACGAGCTTTTGGGTTTTGGTCCGTTTTGCCAGACTGCCGTTCCATTTGTAATCGGGCTGAATGATATTCATGCCTATACCTCCTTGATAAGTCCCCAAACTTCATATTCTGTGCCGGCTTCGATCATGCCGTCGCCGGTGGGTTGCTTGGGGCTGTAGATAAGAGCCGCGTTGCATTCGGGGTTTACCTCTATCAAAGAATAGTCGAAGGCGCCCGGGCGCATCATGTTTACACTTGTGTAACTTGAAGGGGTGCCGCTGCCTACATGCCACATCGTTCGATACATGCCGTTCGAGCCGTCGATGATCGCAATGCCGTGACGGTTGTCGGTGTGGCTTGTGCCATCAGCTATTCCGTGATAAATGACGGGTGTAAAATTCTCCATTTCCCCGTTATCATTGTATGCTGCGACGCCGAGATTGAAATAAAGAGCGTAACTTTTTCCGTCGGTACGCTTGGGTGCTTTGTATTTTAGTGCAGCACCGTAGAGAGTGACCTTTTTGCCGTTGTATCCGTCGATGTAGACGGATGTTTGGGTTTCGGTCGTAATGCCTGAGCAAAGCTTTACCCATTTATACTGAGGCACTACCATAAATCCGGAAACGACCTGTTGTCCGTTGAAAAATCCCATTTTCATAACCTCCTTTAATTCTGCGGCGTGGCAAGAACTGCCCAACCGTTGTTGTACCAGCTTTCATCCGCCGCGCTGAAACGGGTGATCCACTGACGACCGAAAACAGGTGCTATCTCGGTTACGCGTACAACAGCGACAATGTCATCGTCAAAGCGCAGCACAGGCTCGCGGATACCAAGGAAGTTGGCGGCGGTGGCCTCATCGATTGCAGGATGGTTTGCAGACTCGGACGTGATCCTCCAGCGATGTGTGTTAAGGGTGGATAACGGATCGTCGATGCTTACAAGCAGTGCGTCGGAGATGAACTCAGGGGTGCCGTACTGACCTGTAAACACACTCTCGATGGTTGTGATAGCCGATACGACCTCCTCTGCGGTGGTGTCATCGGTGAGGATGCAGTAGGTGGTGTCGGGAATAGAGCCGGCTTCCGTTTGTGAAGCGTATTCAGCCTTTGTGCCGAACCAGAAACGCACCTCGCGTCCGTGATTGGACTCAACAAGCGCTTCAGGATTCTTTTTTGCCGCCTCGGTGGCGACCTCAATGGCGATGTTGGCGTCTTGAACGGCGGCTTCAGCGGCGGCAGTTGCGCCGGTTGCGATGGCAACGGCCTCGTTTGCTTGGCGGAGCAGTTCGGGAATATCCGTGACGGCAGCAACCGATTGGCGTGCGATCTGAGCACATTCCGCGGCTGAGGCAGCACTGTTCCCGGCGCTTTCTGCCATCGAATGAACCTGTTCTACATACTGCTGATAGGCGGACGGGGTGGGCTCCTGCGGAAGTGTTGCGCCGTTGATGCCTGAGTCCACCACCTGAATAGTGGTAGGCTCGGTGGTTGCGACCGAGCTGCCGTTTATGCCAAAGACCTGAACGGTCAGCACGCCTGCATCGGTGATGCATTCCCACGGCACCGTATATTCCTTGCCCGATTTGATATTCGACAGGCTGACACGGTTGCCGCAGCCGACAAGCTGTGCGGTTATGGCATAGTCCTTCCAGAAATCATCAAGTTGGAACATTACTGTGGGATTGCTGACACTGCCCGACGGGATGGGCGAGCCGCTTTCTACATGTGAACTTCTCTCGCTGACATGGATAATGAGCATAAAATGACCTCCTTATGTAATATCGCTCCCATAAATAGAGCGAAAAAAACGCACCGTTGCAGCAACATAGGCAACAGTGCGTAAAAATGTGTAAGAAAAACTTTATTTTTTCAGGAATTGCTCGGTTATATACTTCGGGCGGTGCTTGACCTCGCTGAAGACCTTGCCGATATAGCAGCCGATGATTCCAAGACAAAAGAGCTGAATACCGCCGAGCAGCCATATCGACGCAACGATGGCGGTCCAGCCTGCAACAGCGCTTTCGAAGAAGAACTTGCTGACCAGCGCGTAGATAAGTCCCAGCACGCTCAAAAGGGAGATGACGATGCCTGCATTAGAGATTATCGTCAGGGGCTTGTTGCTGAAGGAGGTGATGCCGTCGACGGCAAAGCTGAGCATCTTTTTGAAGGGGTACTTGGATCTTCCTGCGAAGCGTTCGCGGCGGTCGTAGTAAACGATGTCGCTGCGATATCCGATGTCGGGCACTATGCCGCGCAGGAAAAGGTTGGTTTCATTGTATTGCGAGAGGGAATCGAGTGCGCGTCGGCTCATGAGACGGTAGTCGGCATGGTTGTAGACTACGTCGGTGCCGAGCAGCCGCATGAAGCGGTAAAAGCCCTGTGCGGTGGCTCGCTTGAAGCCTGTGTCGGAGCTGCGTTCCTTGCGCACGCCGTAAACAACGTCACAGCCGTCGCGGAATTTAGCGACGAACTCATCAAGCACCTCGATGTCATCCTGCAGGTCGGCGTCCATTGAAATGACGCAGTCGGCGTATTCCTTTGCGGTCATTAGACCTGCAAAGAGGGCGTTCTGATGTCCTCGGTTGTGAGCAAGCTTTACTCCGCAAACGCGGTCGTGTTCGCAGAAGGCACTCTCAATGACAGACCAGGTCTTGTCCTTGCTCCCGTCGTCGACGAAAAGGATGCGGCTGTCGGGGTGGCAGGAGCCTGCCTCTATCATTCGCAAAAGCTTGCCGTCTATCTGACGCAGGGTCTCGGGCAGGACCTCTTCTTCATTATAGCAGGGGATAACAAGGTAAAGGATGGGGGCGCTATTCATTGCTCTCATCTCCTTTCAATTTTTCGGGATCGGGCGGCGTTTCCTTTTCGGGCGGATCGACGGGGGACAGCAGATAGCCTGCGTAAGCGGTCTCCGCCATGTCGTAGGCCGCCCACTGAGCCTCAGCCTGTTCGCGCTCAGGGTTGCAGACCGCCATGCATTCAGGATGCTTTTTGCGCCATGCCCTGAAAAGCAGGAGGTAGACAGTCAGCACTGCAAATCCGCACAGAGAGATGATACAGCCTGCCGTCATGCCGGGGGTCTTGTAGTTAAAGCGGACGGTATGGGTGCCTTCGGGCACGCGCACTGCCATGAAGCCGACGTTGGCCTTGACTATCTCGGCGGCCTTGCCGTCGACGGTGACCGACCAGCCCTCGTCGTAGGGCACCGAGTAAAAGACAAGATTTTCTTTCTCAAGGGTCACCTCAGCGGTAAATCCGTGATTATCGATCTCAATGGTGTTGCCTTCGGAGGTGGCGCGCAGCTCGTCGCAATCCTCCAGATATCCTTCCTTATCAAAGCTGTCGGTGCTGTAAAGCTCACCGTCGGTAACCACATCAAACAGGTCGGCGTGCTTTGCAACATCCTCGTCCTCAAGCAAAATTGCCTTAAGCATAAGCGCGGCCTTGTTGCCGGTGTAGTATTCCTCTGCGGTAGTGCGGCTGACGCAGGCATCGTAGGTAAATCCGTAGGGGATATAGTGGTCGTTGACGTAGATATCGTGTCCGTTTTGGGTGTCGGTATAGCTCCAACCCGGCATGGTATCGGAGTTGGAACCCTCGGCAACGAAGTCGTTGTCGTCGTCTGTCCGATCAAGCAGGTACCGAACGCTCAGCAGACCGCGAATAGCATAATGAGAGGTTTCAGGTCGGGTGGCGACGCTTCTTTCGATCCCGACAAAGTCATAAAATTCAAACACTGATACAGGAACGATAGAATGGAATGCCTGAATGCTCGGGTATCCCATGTACATGGCGGTGTTGTCCATGCCGTCGTAGACGTCTATGCGCTCGCCGTCGTTGATGTCAAGCTCTATCTCGCCCTGAAGCATGTTGTCCACCAAATAGTCGGTGTCATCGGAATGGGTCTTGCCCCAGCCGATGTGGACAGCGGAATATATCAGGCTGACGGCACACACGGCGCAGACGAAGGCGCGCCAGAAGGTCGGAGACTGCTTGTTGATCGAATGGATGCGCTGACCGAGGCTGACCCCCTCCTTGCGCTTGGAAAAGCCTGTGCGATAGAGCATGAGCAGCAGCATGATAAGCAGGGAACCGATGGCGATCAAGCATTCAATCCAGAACCTCGCGGTGTAGAAGGTGCCGCCCTCGGCGTTTGCGTCCTTGTACAGACCGAATCGGGAGAAGCCGTCCTCAATGGTGTGCAGGCTGGGCATAAGCCCCACCGCAAGCGTGACAGCGACCGTGATACCGATGCTCCAGCGGAATGCGGATGCCCAGTTTATCTCGGGATCCTCAAGCGCCTGAACGGTCACAAGACAGAGGATGAGGATGGGCATATAGTACCAACGCGCGTAATAGGAGTAGTTGAACATATAGAAGGCGCTGTTGAGGAAGGGGACAAGCGCCATGATAAGACAGGTGGAGATGATGCGCTTTTGCCATGTGCCCTTCTTGGTCTGCAGCCATGCGATGACACCCGTCATGCTGACCAAGGGGAGCCATCCGCTCATAGATGACCACTGATAGTCGTTGTCGGGGAAGAAGACCAATCTCGCAGGGTTGTCGGGCGGGAAGAAGAAGGACTGGATAATGTTGTAGAAGACCTGCGGCTCGCTGTAGATGATGGCGTTCCAGCCTACGAGGTAGCCGTTGACGCGGCCCATGTCTGAGATCGCGAGGTAGGAGGGCAGCAGGAGAAATGCCGCCATTGCGATGCCGAGGACGGCCTCGAAGACCAGCCATCCGAAACCTGCAAGGGTCATCTTCCAGCTTTTAGAGATCACCTTTATGAACCAATAGATAATGAGGAATACCGCCATGCCGCAGAAGAAGAAATAGTTGGACACAGCGCAAAGGCAGACCATAAAGGCAAAGCAGCCACGGCGGTTTTCGGTCATCAGCCATTCAAATGAGAGAAGCAGCAGGGGGAAGAAAACGATGGCTTCGTGAAAATGGTTGAAGAAAACGTTGTAGACAGAAAATCCGGAAAAGGCGTAAAGCAACGCGCCGATAAGCGCACTGTGGGTGTAGCGTGTAAAGCGGCGCAGGTAGCAGTACGCCGTCAGGCTCGCGCAGGCAAATTTAAGGACGAGCAGAGGCCCCATAAGGTAGGGGACGACGCTGTTGGGGAAGAGCAGCGTAAGCCAGAAGAAAGGGCTGCCGAGCATATAGAAGCTGTAGGAGCCGACGAAGTTTGAACCGAGGTCGGTGTTCCAGTTCCAGTTCCAGTTGCCTGAGCGCACAGCCTCATGTGCGAGCTTATAAAACGGGATCTGCTGCACGTTAAAGTCGCCGTAGTATAAAAAATATCCCCTGCCGACGACGGTATATATGCCGAAGAGCAGTCCTGCGACCAAAAGGCCGAGCAAAAATGCCTGTCCGTATCGTTCTTTCTG
The DNA here is from genome assembly GCA_964505515.1 of uncultured Eubacteriales bacterium. GTDB lineage: Bacteria > Bacillota > Clostridia > Oscillospirales > Acutalibacteraceae > RGIG2206. The sequence goes on from CAZDIN010000002.1 coordinate 19,972, forward strand.
CTTTACGGGGAGCAACATGGCAGATACCTCCGATGTAAATATAAAAGTCATTGACTTATTATACCAAAGAAAGTTATAATAATAAAGACATTTATTATGAAATTTTTAACCTTTATATCGGAGGAGAGGTCATGACGAGCAATTTTTATGCCCTGTTGGCGCGAATGAAGCACATTGACCGATGGGGACTGATGCGCAACACCACAAAAGAAAGCCTGAGCGAGCATTGCCTTGACACCGCCTTTGTGGCACAGGCGCTGGTAATAATTCACAACCGTCGGTTCGGCGGCAGTCTTGACCCGGAGCACGCGGCTGTGCTTGCGATGTTTCATGACGCGTCGGAGATAATCACGGGTGATATGCCGACCCCCGTCAAGTATTTCAACCCCGAGATACGTTCCGCCTATCAGGCGGCGGAGGAGTCGGCTTGTCAAAGGCTGGTCGACTGTCTGCCTGAGGACATGCGGGAGGACATAGCGCCCTACATATTCGCCGACAGGGATGAGGAGTACCGACCCTTTATCAAGGCGGCGGACAAGCTCAGCGCTCTGGCAAAATGCGTCGAGGAGCGCGGCATGGGCAACCGCGAGTTTAAGGATGCCGAGGAGGCGACGGTGCGGCATATCCGCGAGATGAAGCTGGGCGCCGCCGATGTGTTTTTGGACACCTTTATGGATGCCTACGGGCTGACCCTCGACGAGCTGACCGACAGGGCGTAGGCTTGATCTTCAAAATAAGAACAGGAGAGTGGAAATAATGTCAAAAGGAAAGATAGTTGCAGTTGTAGGAATGTGCGGTTCGGGAAAATCGGTCGCTACCGAGGTCTTTACCGATGCAGGCTGGGAGAAGGTGTATTTCGGCGGCATAACGATGGAGGAGCTTGAGAATCGCGGCCTTGAGAAAAACGAGAAGAATGAGAAAAAGGTGCGCGAGGAGCTTCGCGCTCAGTACGGTCTGGCCGCATATGCGGTAAAGCTTTTGCCCCGTATTGAGAAGCTTGCCGAGCAGGGCAACGTAGTCCTTGACGGACTTTATTCATGGTCGGAGTATACCTACCTCAAGGAGCATCTGGGCGATGCGCTCAAGGTGCTTGCCATAGTCACCGACCGCGGTCTGCGCTACAGCCGTCTTGCAAACCGCACCGTCCGTCCCCTGACCGAGCAGGAGGCGACCTCGCGTGACTACTCGGAGATAGAGAACCTCGAAAAAGGCGGACCTATCTCGATCGCCGACCGTTTCGTGACTAACAACGGAACTTCGCAGGAGCTCGCCGAAAAGATCGCCGAGTATATGAATGGGCTTTGAATTTGTAAATAAAGATTAAATTTAGCCTAAACGGTTGCGAAATCCGTTTTGTTATGGTATACTAACGAAGAATATTGGCGGACAGGCTGACAAACTGTCGGTATGGCTGCCGTTACCCTAAGGTTAAAGAAGTGCAAGGTAGGGGATAATAATGAAGGTAGTATTGCTTGCGGGCGGCTTCGGCACCCGTATCTCAGAAGAAAGTCACCTCAAGCCCAAGCCGATGATAGAGATCGGCGGACGCCCGATCCTGTGGCATATCATGAAGATATATTCTCATTACGGGTTTAATGATTTTATCATCTGCGGCGGCTACAAGGCGGATTACATCAAGGATTATTTCGCAAACTATTATTTGCGTACCTCTGATGTTACCTTTGATTTTACAAAGGAAAACCGCATGGAGCTGCACAGCACCTTTGCTGAGCCGTGGAAGGTCACCATCATCGATACCGGTCTTCACACTATGACCGGCGGCCGCATCAAGCGTATCCGGAAGTATATCGGTGACGAGCCCTTCCTTCTGACCTACGGCGACGGTGTTTGCGACCTGAACATCAACGAGCTTGTCGAGTTCCATAAGTCGCACGGCAAGATCGGTACCATGACGGCTGTCAGCATCGACCAGCGCTTCGGTGTTCTCGATATCACCGGCGACGACACTATCGCCAGCTTCCGCGAGAAAAAGGAACGCGACGGCAGTGTTATCAACGGCGGATTTATGGTGTTTGAGCCTGAGATATTCGACTATATCGCCGGCGACAAGACCGTGTTTGAAAAGGAGCCGCTTGAAAAGCTTGTTTCTATGGGCGAACTGAAGGCCTTCCGACACAGCGGATTCTGGCAGTGCATGGACACCCAGAGGGACAAAATGTATCTTGAGGAGCTTTGGGACGAAGGTAAGGCTCCGTGGAAGATGTGGGATTAAATATGAATTTAGAGTTTTTTAAGGGAAAGCGCGTGTTCTTGACCGGCCACACAGGCTTCAAGGGCTCGTGGCTTTGCCGTATATTAGTGCAGGCGGGGGCTGAGCTGACCGGCTACTCTACCGAGGCACCCACCGACCCTGACCTGTTTTCTTTGGCAGGTGTCGAGGGACGCATGACCTCGGTCATCGCCGACGTCCGCGACCTTCAGGCTCTTAAGGCTGCCTTTGACAAGGCACAGCCTGAGATAGTGCTGCATCTTGCGGCGCAGCCTATCGTGCGCGACAGCTATAAGGACCCTGTCTATACCTATGAAACCAACGTTATGGGCACCGTTAACATTCTCGAGTGCGTGCGCACCGCCGCAAAGCCTCCGCGTTCGGTGCTTAACGTCACTACCGACAAGGTGTATAAGAACAACGAATGGGCATGGGGCTATAGGGAAAACGAGCCGCTCGACGGCTACGACCCCTATTCCAATTCCAAATCCTGCTCCGAGCTTGTCACCCACAGTTACAAGGCGTCCTTTTTGGACGAGATGGGTGTCGCGGTTTCTACCGCGAGGGCAGGAAACGTTATCGGCGGCGGCGATTTTGCCAACGACCGTATCATCCCCGACTGTGTGCGTGCCGCACAGAACGGCGAAGATATAATCGTGCGTAATCCGCATTCGACGCGGCCCTATCAGCATGTGCTTGAGCCGCTTTATGCGTACCTGATGATCGCGCAAAAGCAGTATGAGGACCCCTCCTTTGCCGATTACTACAACGTCGGCCCCGATGACTGCGACTGCGTTACGACGGGCGACCTTGTCGACATGTTCTGCCGCAGCTACGGTGACGGCATGAAATGGATCAACAAATGGTCGGAGGTCCGCATGAGGCAAACTTCCTTAAGTTAGACTGCTCGAAGCTCAAGGCGACGTTTGGCTGGGCGCCCCGTTGGAATGTTGAAACCGCAGTTGAGCGCACTGTCGAATGGACAAAGGCCTATTTCGCAGGCGAGGACATCTGCGCGGTAATGGATAAACAAATTGCAGAGTTTTTTGAAAACAGGTGATAGAGATGTTTGACAATATGAACGAAAAGCAGGCGAGGGAGCAGATTCTGGCTCAGGTAGCCGAATACTGTGACAAATTCCATAAGAAAGCACCCTTTGCCGAGGGTCAGCGTATTCCTTACGCTTCCCGTGTTTACGATAAGGATGAGATGGTCAATCTGGTCGATAGCTCCCTTGAGTTCTGGCTGACCTCGGGCCGCTATACCGATGAATTTGAAAAGCGCTTTGCCGAATATCTCGGCGTGAAATACTGCGCGCTTGTCAACAGCGGCTCTTCTGCAAATCTGTTGGCATTCATGACCCTGACCTCTCCGTTGCTGAATGAGCGCGCCGTTAAGCGCGGCGACGAGGTCATCACCGTTGCCTGCGGCTTCCCGACCACCGTCACCCCCTACATTCAGTACGGCGCCATCCCTGTTTTTGTTGACGTTACCATTCCGCAGTACAACATCGACGTGACCAAGCTTGAAGAGGCTCTCTCCGATAAGACCAAGGCGGTCATGATCGCTCATACTTTGGGTAACCCCTTTGATCTTGCCGCCGTCAAGGCCTTCTGCGATAAGCACGGCCTGTGGCTTATCGAGGACAACTGCGACGCCCTCGGCTCGCAGTACACCATCGACGGCGAGACCAAGTTCACGGGAACCATCGGTGACCTCGGAACCTCCAGCTTCTATCCGCCTCACCATATGACTATGGGCGAGGGCGGTGCCGTTTACACGAATGATCCTCTGCTCGCGAAGATCGTTAAGTCTATTCGCGACTGGGGCCGCGACTGCGTCTGTCCTTCGGGCTGCGATAACGTCTGCAAGCACCGTTTTGACCGTCAGTACGGCGAATTACCCCTCGGCTACGACCATAAATACGTTTATTCCCATTTTGGATACAACCTTAAGGCGACCGATATGCAGGCGGCCGTCGGCTGTGCCCAGCTGACTAAGTTCCCCGGCTTCGTCGAGCGCCGCCGTCACAATTTTGCCCGACTTCACAAGGCGCTCGAGCCTGTGGCGGACAAGCTTATCCTGCCGGTTGCATGTCCTAATTCCGACCCGAGCTGGTTCGGCTTCCTCATCACCTGTAAAGATGGTGTCGATTGCAATGAGGTGGTCGGTTACGTCGAGGAGCACGGAGTGCAGACGCGCCGCCTCTTTGCAGGCAACCTGACAAAGCATCCCTGCTTTGATGAAATGCGTCAAAAGGGCGAGGGCTTCCGCATCGTCGGTACCCTCGAAAACACCGATCGCATTATGAAGGATACCTTCTGGGTGGGCGTTTACCCCGGCATGACAGATGAGATGATCGACTACATGGCAAAGACGATAATTGCCGCTGTAAGTAAGTAAATAAGAGCTAAAAGTGCAGATGTTCGGCGCTTGGAAGAGTGTCGGGTCTGTGCTTTTTGCGGTTAAAGGAAGGGATGAACGGCATGTATGATTACGTTATCGTCGGAGCCGGACTTTACGGCGCGGTCTTTGCGCATGAGGCTACCAAGGCGGGCAAAAACTGCCTTGTTATCGATCGCCGCGACCATGTCGGCGGAAATGTTTATACCGAGAGCATTGAGGACATCAACGTCCACCGCTACGGCGCGCATATATTCCATACGAGCGACGACGAGGTGTGGAATTATGTAAACCAATTTGCAACCTTCAACAACTATATCAACGCCCCTGTTGCCAACTACAAGGGCGAGCTGTATAACCTGCCCTTCAACATGATGTGGGGTGTCATCACTCCGCAGCAGGCGAAGGAGAAGATCGCACAGCAGATCGTTGAGGCCGGTATCGTTGAGCCGAAAAACCTTGAGGAGCAGGCGATATCGCTGGTCGGCACCGACATTTACGAAAAGCTTGTGCGTGACTACACCCAAAAGCAGTGGGGACGCCCCTGCAATGAGCTGCCTGCCTTTATTATCAAGCGCCTGCCGGTGCGCTTCATCTACGACAACAACTATTTCAACGACCGCTATCAAGGCATTCCCGAAGGCGGATACACCGCCATGGTCGAGAAACTGCTTGAGGGATGCGAGGTGCAGTTGAACACCGACTACCTTGCCGACAAGGAAAGGTTTGACGCGATGGGTGAGCGTGTAGTCTTTACAGGCTGTATCGACGAGTACTTCAGCTACTGCTACGGGCCTCTTAAGTATCGTGCGGTGCGGTTTGAGACCGAGGTGCTTGACTGCGATAACTTCCAGGGCAACGCGGTGGTAAACTACACCGACGCCGACACCCCCTACACCCGTATAATTGAGCATAAGCACTTCGAATTCGGCAAACAGCCCAAGACGGTCATCAGCCGTGAGTATTCTGCCGAGTGGCAGGTGGGCGAGGAGGCCTATTATCCCGTCAATAACGAAGAAACAAAGGAATTGTACGAGAGATACCGCTCAAAAGCCGAGCAGGAGGATAAGGTGCTTTTCGGAGGTCGCTTGGGCGAATTCCGTTACTATGACATGGACAAGGTCATCCGCAGTGCGCTTGACGCGGTAAGAAGCGAGCTTGACCGATAAATTCAGGAGGTTACTATGAGCCAACCGTTCGTATCGATTACTGTCGTTTGCTATAACTATGCCCATTTGCTGCCCCGTACCCTTGAGGCCATCGGAAGACAGACCTTCCGTGACTTTGAGGTCATCTTCATCGACAACGGCGGCACCGACAACTCAATGGAGGTCGCGCGCAATTTCTTTGACGCGCACCCTGACATCAATGCGACACTTGTGCGCAACGACAACGTCGACCACAGCAACGCTTACGGCGAAAACCTCGCCGTTTCGCTCGCAAAGGGCAAGTATATCATGTTCCACGACGCTGATGACTGGATGGATGATAACTGCCTTGAGCTTCTCGCCGCTGAGGCAGAGCGCACCGATGCAGACCGCGTGATATGCGCCTTTCGCGACGTTGACGATTCGGGTAAGCAGACTCAGGTGCAGAGCATCGGCGAATGCCGCAACAAGTGGTATTTCGGAATGCAGCAGGGCAACCTCTTCAGACGCAGTCTTTACCTCGAAAACGGCATGAAAACGGTCGACTCTGTCTTTCTTGATGCCATCAAGACCTTCCAGTTCAATTATTACGCAAAGAATATCGGCTTTGTCGAGCAGCCCTGCTACAATTATCTGGTGCATACCGATTCGACCTCGCGCAACAAGCAGCTGCATCTTGATATGTGGACGACTCCGCGCAAGACCTTCGAGGTCATCATAAACGAGTTGGGAGCGACCTATGAGAAGTGCATCGGCACACCCGACGAGGCTTATGCGCAGCGGCAGATAATGAAGCTCTATTATTCATACATCTATCAGTTCCTGCGCGTTGCACCCTTGAACGAAACCGTGAGCAGCTATGATAAGATCCGCGCCATGATGAATGAAAAGGTGCCTAACTACCTGCGCAATCCCTATACCACCCTGTCGGCTAAATCGGGCAACCGCTTCTATGCGCGCTTGGTGCTTTGGGGTTCTGTAGTCTGCGAGAAGCTGCATATTATGAAATTTGCCCTTAGCGTTTATCACCTGATATCCAAGTTTATCTATATACCTGTATAACGGGGAGTAACCATGGATTATAAAAAACAAGCCTTTTTCAATACCGTCGGAAATGTCGTCTATCTCGGATGCACATGGTTGCTGACGGTGCTTGTCGTTCGGGTGTCGGGCTATGACGATGCAGGCGTGCTTTCGATCGCAATGTCGGTGGGCAACATTTTCTACTTCATCGGCATGTACGGAATGCGCTCCTTCCAATCCTCCGACGTGACCCACAAGTACAGCGACAAGACATATATAAAAACGCGGTTCGTGACGGTCGGTATATCCATACTGCTTTGCATTGGGTATCTCGGCATCGGCCGACTTTTCGGCAGCGGTTACGGGCTTTACACCTCTGCGGCAGTGTTGATATACCTGCTCTACCGAAGCCTTGAGGCAGGCAGTGATGTGCTTTTCGGCGAGCTGCAAAAGGATGGACGTCTGGAGGTCTGCGGCATCTCGATGTCGGTCAAGGGTGTTTTGAGCGTTGCCGTTTTCTTTGTGCTGCTTAAGTTCACCGACTTGAACATCGCCATGCTCGGCATGGTGGCGGTAGCCGCCGCGCTGATGATCTTCTACGACTACAACAGGTATAAGGCGCTCCATAACGAGCCTGAAACAGCGGCCGAAGGAACGGTGAAGGGCCTGCTCATCGAGGGCTTCCCGATGCTGCTGACCACCCTTTTCCCGATAATCGTTACCGCACTTCCGCGGCTTGCGCTGGAGTTTTACTATGACGAGGCACTGCTCGGCATTTATGCAAGCATCTGCTCGCCGACGGTCATCATCACCACCCTTGTGCCGAACATTCTCTGCCCCTTCATGACCCTCTACGGCAAGCTGTATAACGAGGGCAAGAACGGCAAACTCATGCGTATGTTCCTGCTGTCGCTGTTGCTGACGGTTGCGCTCGGCGCGGTCGCCTGCCTTTGCGCATGGCTGCTCGGCGATTGGGCGCTCAGCCTGCTCTACGACGAGCAGATACTCGAATACACCTATATTTTCGTTCCTATCATTATCGCTACCGTTGTTTACGCCCTTTCAATGTGCGGAAACTCGGTGCTCATATCCATTCGTACACCTGTGGCACTGACGGTGTTTTCAGGTGCCGCGCTTGTTGTGTGCGCTGTCATCAGCTACCCGTTGGCAAAGGCATACGGCATGTGGGGAACGGTGTTCGGATTCGGAGTGCCCTTCCTCGTCCAGCTTTTGTTGCAGACAGGGTACATTATCTACATGCTTCTCATCAAACCTAAAAAGGCGCTTAAGGAGGCGGTCTAACAATGGAAAGAACAAGTCGGCTCACCGCTCAGCTTGCATATATCTATCTTGCCCTTCCGTTTGCTATCTTCGCAATAGGCTGGATGCGTTGGTATTTTGCTGTTCCTGCGGTACTGCTTTTGGTGCTTGGACTTTTTTATGCGATAAAGGATGCGCCTGACCTCTGGCAGCCTGAAAAAAGCAAGAAAACGCTCTTTACGGGTGCAATAATGCTTGCCGTCATCTTTTTAATGGTCTACCTGTCGGGAATCGGCCGCTTTGCCTACCAAAACCCCGATCACCTGTGGCGCAACGCCCTGTACGACTCCCTGCTTGAGTACAGCTGGCCTGTCTACGAAGTGAATGAAGCAGGCAATACCGTTTCACTTGTTTACTATATCGGCTTCTGGCTGCCCTCTGCCCTTGTCGGCAAGGTGCTGGGCGAAACGGCAGGATATACCTTTATGGCACTTTGGGCGGTGCTGGGAATTGCAATATTCTGGTCGCTCGTTTGCTCAAAGATGAAAAAATTCACCGTGTGGCCCCTGCTTCTTTTCTTTGCATTCAGCGGACTTGACCTTGCGGTGCACTATTTCAGGGATGCCAACATGGCGGCTATCGGCGCGACTGCCCATCTTGAATGGGGCTTTGAGACCTTCCAGTTTTCATCATTTACCACCCAGCTCTTCTGGGTGTTCAATCAGGCTATCCCTGCGTGGATACTGACCATGCTCATTCTGTTGCAGAAGAATAACCGCACCATCGTTTTTCTGCTTTCGCTTGCGATGCTCAACTGCACCCTTCCCTTCGTGGGAATGCTGCCGATAGCGGCGCTGGTCGTTTTCACCCGCAAGTATGAGGGTGTCGACAACCGCAAGGCATGGTGGAAAAAGTGGTTTAAGGACACCTTTACCCTGCCGAATATTCTTTGCGGCGGAACGGTAGGCATACTTTCTTTTATGTATGTGCTGAGCAATTCACGCTCGGCCGACAGCGGCTCAAAGGTTTCGGACGGAACCTTCGGTTTCGTCTGGCAGTCCTACGATCATTATCAGGAGTTTTTGATGAGCTATCTGCTCTTCATTCTCTGCGAGGCGCTGATATACTTTTTCCTTATTGCAAAGTACCAAAAAGGAAACCGCATGTTCTGGGTAGCAGGCATTACCTTGGCGGTCGTACCCCTCTTTACAATGGGCATTGCATACGACTTTTGCATGCGAGTTTCGATACCTGCGTTGCTCGTTTTGTATCTTATGGTTGAACAAACGCTCGAAATGGCGTATAATAAGAAGGATTACAGCATCCTCATACCGCTGTGCATCTGTCTGCTCATCGGTGCAAAGACACCTCTCAACGAGGTCACCCGCTCTATATCCAAGACGACCATCGGTCATACATGGGCAGGAACCTTTGAGTTGATGAAGTCTGAGGACGATCAGAATTTCGTTGCCGAGGTTGAGGACAGCTTCTTCTATCGGTATATCGCAAAGAAATAAGCGTAATAGCCTTCGGACCTGCCTGAACGGAGGAAAGATCAATGAAGCAAAAATTATCCGATTACGTTGCCGACTTTTTAGTTGCAAACGGTATAGATACCGCCTTTTCGGTTACAGGCGGCGGTGCGATGCACCTGAACGACTCTCTGGGTCACAAGGAGGGTCTGCATGTCGTGTATAACCATCATGAGCAGGCTTGCGCCATCGCGGCGGAGGCCTATGCGCGTATTGATAATCGCATTGCGGCTGTCTGCGTGACGACCGGCCCCGGCGGCACCAACGCCATCACCGGCGTTGTCGGCGGATGGCTCGATTCCATCCCGATGCTCGTTATTTCGGGACAGGTGCGTTACGACACCACCGCTCGCGGAATGGGACTCAATATCCGCGCAGGCGGCGATCAGGAGTTTGATATCACCAAGTCGGTCGAATCGATGACTAAATACTGCGAGATGATCGAGGATCCGCTTCGCATCCGCTATGCGCTTGAAAAGGCGCTCTATCTTGCGACCCACGGACGCCCCGGCCCCTGCTGGATCGACATTCCGCTCAACTTCCAGGGCTGCACCGTCGAGACCGATGACCTCATCGCATACGATCCTGCCGAGGATGCAGGCAGTTTGCCCCCTGCGGTCGAGGATAATACGGTCGACGATATTCTTGTACGCATTAAAAATGCAAAGCGCCCCGTCCTTTACGCAGGCAACGGCGTTCGCCTTTCGGGCGGATTTGAGGTTTTCGAGCGCGTCGTTCGCAAGCTGAACGTCCCTGTTGCAACAGGCTGGGATAACATCGACATGATGGCTGACACCGACCCGTTGTATGTGGGCCGCGGCGGGATCATGGGCGATCGCGCAGGCAACTTTGCCGTGCAGAACAGCGACCTTGTGCTTGCTATCGGAAACCGCCTGTCCATCCGACAGGTCGGCTATAACTGGAAGACCTGGGCAAGAGAGGCATTCGTTATCATGGTCGACGCCGATGCTGAGGAGCTGAAAAAGCCGACCTTACACGTTGAAATGCCTGTTCACGCCGATGCAAAGGACTTCCTTGAGAGGATGGACGCTAAGCTCGACGGAGTTTTCTTTGAGGAAAACGGCTGGCAGGACAGATGCCGCGAATGGAAAGAGAAATATCCTGTCGTTATGCCGCACCATTTTGAAGACACACGCATGACTAACGTCTACGCCTTTATAAAGAAGCTTTCCGCCCGTCTGCCTGAGGGCTACACCACCGTTGTCGGAAACGGCAGTGCCTGTGTAGTCGGTAGCCACGGCTATGAGATAAAGAAGGGCCAGCGTTTCATCATCAATTCAGCCATCGCGTCGATGGGATATGACCTGCCTGCTGCTATCGGTACCTGCTACGCCATCGGTGAAAAGGAGCTCGTCTGCATTACGGGCGACGGCTCTATCCAGATGAACCTGCAGGAGCTGCAGACCATTCTCACCAACCGCCTGCCCATCAAGCTGTTCGTTATCAACAACGCGGGCTACCATTCTATCCGCCAGACACAGTCCAACCTCTTCAGTGAGCATTGTAAGGTGGGTGTCGGTCCCGAGAGTAACGACCTTTCCTTCCCCGAAATGAGCAAGCTTGCCGACGCCTACGGCTACCCCTACTGCCGTTGCGACTCGAATGATGAGCTTGATGCTCGTCTTGACGAGGTGTTTGCCAAAGAGGGAGCGTATATCTGCGAGGTATTCGTCAGCCCCGAGCAGTTCTTTGAGCCAAAGAGCGCGACCAAGAGATTGCCCGACGGCTCGCTCTTCAGCCCTCCGCTTGAGGACCTTGCTCCCTTCCTTCCGCGCGAAGAGTTTATCGCCAACATGATCATCGACCCGATCTTAGAATAAGAGGTGCCACAAATGAAAACCGCTGTCGTTTCCGGCGCAACCGGAATGATCGCTTCTGCGCTTATACGCGTCCTTGTTGAAAAGGGCGTGCGCGTATATGCATTATGTAAACCAGATGAGCCGCACACCGATGACTATTTTCGCAGTGACCTTGTGGCCGCTATTGAAGCCGATATCTCTGATTTTGGCAGCGTTGCCGATAAGATAAATGAAAAGTGCGATGTGTTTTACCATTTCGCATGGCTTGGTACCTTCGGTAACGTGCGCGACGATGCCTATCTGCAAAGTGATAACATCCGCTACACGCTTGATGCGGTGAAGCTGGCTAATGACCTCGGTTGCGAGTGCTTCATCGGAGCAGGCTCACAGGCAGAATACGGCCCCGTTACCGAAAAGCTGACGGCTGACACCTATGCGGCGCCTGTGACGGGATACGGAATTGCAAAGTATACCGCAGGAAAGCTCAGCAGAATGTACTGTCAGCGTCTTGGCATGCGTCATGTGTGGGCACGGATACTGAGCGTCTACGGCCAGAAGGGAAACCCGAATTCGATCATTTCGGCTTCGGTCAAGCGCATGCTTGACGGCGAGTATTGTCCCTTTACAAAGGGTGAGCAGGATTGGGATTTTCTGCATTGCGACGACGCAGGGCTTGCCTTCTACTGTATGGGTGAAAGCGGCGCAGACGGCGCAGTTTACCCCTTGGGAAGCGGAAAGACCCGCAAGCTTTCGGAGTATATCACCGCTATGCGTGATGTAGTTAACCCGAACGCCGAACTTGGTATCGGCGATCTGCCTTATAATGATAATCAGGTCATGTATCTGTGCGCAGACATATCTAAGTTGACCGCCGAAACGGGCTTTGTGCCGCAGGTCAGCTTTGAAGAGGGCGTGCGCCGAACAGCAGAATGGATAAAAAACAACGGATGATAAAGGGGAAGCCTATGGAAAACACAAGAAAAAAAGTCAGCATCCTCATACCCTGTTTTAACGAGGAAGAAAATGTTAAGCCCATGAGCGTTGCTATCAATAACGTTTTCACACAGGACCTGACTCAATATGACTGGGAGTTGATATTCATTGATAACGATTCCCATGACCGCACACGAGAGATACTGCGCGGCATCTGCGCAGAGAATCCGAACATCAAGGCTATCTTCAACGCCAAGAATTTCGGACAGTTCAACTCTCCCTATCACGGAATCTTGCAGACGACAGGCGACTGCGTTATTTCAATGGTCTGCGATTTTCAGGACCCGATCGAGCTGATCCCTCAGTATCTTGAGGAGTGGGAAAAAGGATACAAGATCGTCATCGGCATCAAGTCGCAGAGCAAGGAAAATAAGATCGTCCGCCTTGGCAGAACCATCTATTACAAGATGATAAAGAAGTTCTCGACGGTTGAGCAGATCGAGCATTTCACAGGCTCGGGGCTTTATGACCGCAGCTTCATCGAGGTGCTTCGCGGACTTAACGATCCGACACCCTTCCTGCGCGGTATCGTCGGTGAGTTAGGCTTCCGCCGCAAAGAGATAGAGTACGTTCAGCCCAAGCGCCGCGCGGGAAAGACCCACAACAACTTCTACAGTCTTTATGACGCGGCGATGCTCAGCTTCACCAGCTACACCAAGATCGCCATCCGCCTTGCGACCTTCGTAGGTCTGCTGATGTGTTTCTTGGGCGGTTTGGGCGTGATAGCGGCGCTTATCCTCCGCTATGCCGCAGGCGTTGCGCTCGGCTGGTGGCCCATCGTGATTGCGCTTGATATTTTCAGCGGTATTCAGCTGACCTTCACGGGCCTCATCGGTGAATATATTTCCACCGTTAACTCAAAGGTCATGCACCGTCCCCTCGTCATTGAAGAAGAACGCATCAATTTCTAAAAAACGCGATATTAAAAAGATATACCCGAGGCTCACTTCATAAAGGATTGCGCCTCGGGTGTGCTTTTCAAATTGCCTGTGTTAATATAACAAAACAGCAAACGGGGGCATGTAATAAATGAAAACAAAACGGAAAAACTACCTCAACCACAGTTTGAATATAATATTTCCTACCTTGGTTTTCAGCGCCATAACCGGATGTGTAACGGCGGCGGTCGTTGTTGTTTACAAGTTCCTTGCCTCAAAGGTCATAGGGCTTTCGGAGCAGTTCTATCATAACGTCGGCAAGTATGTTTGGCTCGTTCCCGTAGTTATTGCCTTCCTTTTCGGATCTGCTTTTTTGATTTCTAAGATATACGCAAAAAACCCCGATATAAAGGGCGGGGGAATCCCGACTTCGATCGGGGCTTTGAGGGGCATTTTTAATTTCAAATGGAAAAACAACCTCGTCGGCGTTTTCTTCATCTCGCTGTTTTCATTTCTCATCGGAGTCCCCCTTGGAAACGAAGGACCCTCGGTGCAAATGGGTACGGCAATAGGAAGGGGAACGGTCAGCCTTTTGGCAAAGAAGCGTTCTGCCTGGGACAGATATGTTATGACCGGCGGCGCCTGTGCCGGATTTTCCTCGGCAACCGGTGCGCCTCTTTCAGGGATATTGTTCGCTATTGAGGAGGCGCACGGACGCATCTCCCCGATGATAATTATGGTCTCGGTAATATCGGTTTTATTTTCGCAGATAGTAACTGAAATTTTATGCCCGATTTTTTCGGTTTCGGTCTCTCTTTTTCCGAAGATCGACTATGTTTCTCTTGACAACTCGAGCTTGTGGCTGCCCCTTTGCGTCGGCGTAGCGCTTGGCATTTTCGCCGTTCTGTTTTTGCGGTACTACGGCCTTCTTGCTTCGCTTTTCAGCAAATGCTCCAAAAAAGCACCTGCGTATCTTGGGTTGTTCTTGGTCTTCATTCTTACGTTTGCATTCGGTGTGATCTCGCCCGATTTTATCTCGACGGGACACGAACTCATATTGGACCTCTTTGAGCAAAACCCCGCACTGATCGTTTTAGTTTTGATCCTGATTTTAAGAATGACTCTGACCCTCTTTGCAAACATCAGCGGTGTAACGGGAGGTATCTTTCTTCCGTTGTTGGCGCTCGGAGCGGTTTGGTCAGGAATATTCGGTGAGTTTTTGTTCTCTTTGGGGGTCGGCCGCGAAAATTATTCCCTTATAATTGCGCTTGGCATCGTCGGTTGTATCTCAGGGATGATGAAGATGCCCCTTACTGCCATTTTGTTTGGTGTAGAGGTGCTCGGCTTCGGTGAGAATATTCTGTTTGCTCTGATCTGTTCGATGGCGGCCTACTTGATAACCGAGGCTTTCGAGGTTGAGTCAATAAGCGACTGTGTTATCGACAACAGAATATCTTCAAGGAATATGGGTATCATTCCAAAAACTGTTGAAAGGTCCTTTGTAATTGAAAAGAACTCGTTTGCAGTCGGAAAGGAAATCAGAGATATTTTTTGGCCTGACATGCTTAAAGTTTTGTCGGTTGAAAAGGCAGACCCTGACAGCCTGTCGCATTTTCTCGGCGCAGGCGATGTCATAACGGTTCATTACACCACCTTTGACGAGGAGAAAACGTTGAAAGAACTCTCAGCCGTTATAGATGAGATAAAATAAAAAACGAGGAAGACACTTCGAAAAGAAGCCGTCTTCCTCGTTTGGTTTTGAATGCTTTACACCGGATAACCGATCTTCTTCATCGCCTTTGCGACGGTGCGGTGGGCGATGCGGCGTGCGCTGTCGGCGCCCTTTGCACACAGCTCGTTGAGGTAATCCTTCTCGCCGATGACCTGCGCATATTTTTCCTGAACGGGACGCAGGGTCTCGATGACCGCCTCGGCAACGGCAGGCTTGAACTCGCCGTAGCCCTTGCCCTCGAACTCAGCCTCGATCTGTTCATAGGTCTTGCCTGTGCAGGCTGAGTAGATCGTCATGAGGTTGTTGATGCCGTCCTTGCCGTCGGCATAGCGTACACACGCCTCGCTGTCGGTAACGGCGCGCTTGAACTTGCGCATGATGTCCTCGGGCTTGTCGAGAATGGCGACCCATGAATTGATGTTCTCGTCCGATTTCGACATCTTCTTGGTCGGGTCCTGCAGGGACATGACCTTAGCGCCGACCTTTGCGATGTAAGGCTCAGGAACGACGAAGGTGGGTGAATAGAGAGTGTTGAATCTTTCTGCAATATTGCGGGTCAGCTCAAGATGCTGCTTTTGGTCCTGCCCGATGGGGACGAGGTCGGTCTGATAGAGCAGG
>CAZDIN010000003.1:0-32958 GCA_964505515.1 uncultured Eubacteriales bacterium
ACATCATTATGCGAAGCATAACATCATATCGCCGACAGGCGATGCATCATTGAAAACAAAACGTGCTTGGCAGCAGGGATGCTTTTGCCGTCTGCGGCGGGACCGCCAACCCGAACGGCATCTGCGGAGAAGGCTGCGTTTTCACCGAATCCGACGGCGAAGCAACACTCAACAAAATAATAGCCGATTAACGTTTACAGTCCCGACAGTTCAGCGCCGTCGGGACTGTAATAATATAAATTGAAAGTTACGGCGCGATATGCTATAATAACCAAAACATCACTTCAAAAGGGGGGCGGCGTATGGACAAGGCAAATCGGGCAAAGGCTATGCTGATAACAGCCATGACTATCTACGGTACCATCGGCCTGTTCCGCCGACACATCCCCCTCGGCTCTGCGACCCTTGCTATGACAAGGGGAATTATAGGAGTGCTCGTCTTCCTTGTGGCCGCCCTGATACTGAAAAGAAAAATTTCGGCGGCAGGCATCAAGCGCAACCTGGTGCCCTTAATTCTGTCGGGCGTTTTTCTCGGAGGTAACTGGATACTGCTTTTTGAGGCCTACAACCACACCACCGTCGCCGTCGCGACCTTGTGCTACTATATGGCACCTACCTTTGTCATCCTGCTGTCGCCCCTGCTTTTCAAGGAGCGGCTGACCCTCAAAAAATGGGTCTGCGTAGGTGTTGCGCTTGTCGGCATGGTGCTTATCACCGGCGTGTTTTCGCCGTCTGGAGAAGGGGCAAGCCTGAAGGGCGTGCTGTTTGGACTCGGCGCCGCCTTGATGTACACTTGTATAGTCCTGCTAAATAAAATAATGAAGGACATATCCGCCTTCGATAAGACCATCGTTCAGCTTGGCGTATCTGCGGCAGTCTTGCTTCCCTATGTCCTGCTCACCGAAAGGACCGACACCGCACTGCTTACTCCGTTTGTAGTGGCGATGGTGCTTGTGGTGGGCGTTTTGCACACAGGCATCGCGTACGGACTCTACTTTGCCTCGATCAAACGGCTTCCTGTGCAGACCGTTGCCCTCTTCAGCTACATTGACCCTGTGTTAGCGGTCGTGATCTCAGGCGTCTTCCTTTCGGAGAGCATCGGCCTTCTCGAATGGATAGGCATAGTTTGTATTTTAGGTGCGACCTGCGTCTGCGAGCTGCCGAAGAAAGATCGACAGGAGGGGTGATATAGGTTGTTTGAAACAGTAATATTTGATTTTGACGGAACTCTTGCGGACACCTCGAGGGGCATTTTCAACGGCGTAAACTACGCCCTGAGGGCTATGGGCGAGGCGGAGGATAACGACCTTGACCACCTGCGCAACATGGTGGGGCCTCCCCTGCGCGAAGGCTTCGCCGCCAACTACGGCGTGAACGGCGAGGTCGCGACCGCCAAGTACCGCGAATATTATTCGGTAAAAGGGCTTTTCGAATGTGAAGCCTTTGACGGAATGGACGATCTGCTGACGGCCTTGAAGAAAAGGGGAAGCAGACTCGCGATCGCTACCATAAAGCCTGAGGAGTTTACGGTCAGGATAGTTGAAGCGCTCGGCTGGACGGACAGGATAGACGTCATCGTCGGCGCGCCGATGGACGGCTCCTGCGACGACAAGGGCGCTCTGATAGGCCGCGTTATCGAGCGGCTGGGTGGAGTTGACAGATGCCTCACAGTCATGGTGGGCGACCGCGTCAGCGACATCGAGGGCGGCAGGCAGAATGGGCTTGCGACTGTGTTTTGCGGCTACGGGTTTGCCGCCGACAAGCAGGGCGAGGGCGCCCTTGCCGACTATTCGGTGGATACGGTCGAAGAACTGGCTGAGGTTTTGATTAAAGAGTGAAAAAAACAGCAAGGCTGAACTCAGCCTTGCTGTTTTTTTTAGCTAATGAATAGTGAATGATGAATAGTGAATGATGAATAATTAAGGAGTGCCTTCGGCACGGATCATAATATGTCGGCTGTGCCGACGCCGAAACCATTCATTATTCATTTTTCACTCTTCGTTCTCAACGCCCCAGCCGTCGATGGCGGCGCGCTGCATGGCGCCGATGGTCTTCTGATACAGTGAATCGTAGCCGCTCTCCTTTTGCAGTCGGTCGAGCAGCTCCTTGACCCGTTGCCGCTCGGTAACGCCGTCGGCAGGGCAGGCCGACTTCGCCACAGGCAGATCGACCTTTCTTGCGGCGCGCACGACCTCCTTTTCATAGGCAAATATCATCGGGCGTATCATGGTGAGATCCTTGACCGAAAGGTAGCTGACGGGCGAAAAGCAACCGATGCGGCCGCCCTGAAGCAGATTAAGATAAAAGGTCACCACCGCATCGTCAAGATGATGTCCGAGGGCGATCTTGTTGCAGCCCGCTTCCTTTGCGGCGTCGTGAAGAAGGCCGCGGCGCATTTTCGCGCACAGGCTGCAGGGATTTTTTTCCTTGCGCTGTACAAAGATGACGTCGGCGAGCTGAGTGCGCTTGATAACGTACTCGATATTAAGCTTTTCGCACAGTCTCTCGATCGCCGAAAGATCGGCAGGCTTGTTGTCAAACTGGGGGTCGACCGTGATCGCAACAAGCTCATACTGCTTGGGATAAAAGCGGCGCATCTCGCTGAGCGCATAGAGCAGAGCCAGCGAGTCCTTGCCGCCCGACACGCCGACTGCGATGCGATCGCCGTCGTCTATCATGTTGTACTTTTGCGCGGCTGCGCGTATGCGGCTCATGAGCATTTGCACGGCTCGCCACCCCCTTGATGCTTGGAATGGGTCTATTATATCGCGTTTTGGAGGTTTAGACAAGCCTGCAATCATAAAAAAGCAAAAATCGCACCTTAGCAAACATGAGAAAAACGGAGAAAAACGAAGAAAACAAGAGATTGAGTTTTGCAAATTAAAAAATTGAAAAATAAGTGTTGACAAGGTTGATTTAATGTGATATCATAACACCCGTTGAAAAGAAAACAAATTATTGGAGGTAAAATTATGTCAACTTATATGCCAAAAGCCGGCGAAGTAAGCCGCAACTGGTATGTCATTGACGCCGCCGGCAAGCCGCTCGGCCGCGTTGCTACTGAAGTTGCGACCCTTCTTCGCGGTAAGCATAAGCCGATCTTTGCTCCTCATGTAGATTGCGGTGACCACGTCATCGTTCTCAACGCTGCTGAGGTCGTCCTGACCGGCGCCAAGCTCGACAAGAAGTTCTATTATCGTCACACCGGATACATCGGCGGTCTTAAGGCCACCAAGTACCGCACCCTTATGGCGACCCGTCCTGAGCTGGCGGTTGAGCTTGCCGTTAAGGGCATGGTTCCGGATACCACTATCGGCCGCAAGGCCCTGACCCGTCTTTCCGTTTTCAAGGGCGCTGAGCACAATCACGCCGCACAGAAGCCGGAAGTCTGGGAGTTTTAAGAGAGGGAGGTAAGCGTAAATGTTTGAATCTGCACCTTATTTCTACGGTACCGGCAGAAGAAAGAGCTCGGTAGCCCGCGTTCGCGTCTATGCCAACGGCACCGGTAAGATCACCATCAACGACAGAGACATCGACGATTACTTCGGCCTTGATACCCTCAAGCTCATCGTTCGTCAGCCTCTGGCTCTGACCGCTACCGAGGGCAAGTTTGACATCGTTTGCAGCGTTGCCGGCGGCGGTGTTACCGGTCAGGCGGGCGCTATCCGTCACGGTCTGTCCCGTGCTCTGCTTCAGTATGATGCTGAGCTGCGTTCTGCTCTGAAGAAGGCAGGCTTCCTGACCCGCGACCCGAGAATGAAGGAGCGCAAGAAGTACGGCCTCAAGGGCGCACGTCGCGCACCGCAGTTCTCAAAGAGATAATCTGTATTATTTCAAAACACAAAAAAACCCCGAAACCATCACGGTTTTCGGGGTTTTACTTTTGCCTTTAGAGAGCGCCGTTATTTTGATAAATTGCTGTTAAGTCATATTTCGGTGTTGATGAGCTCGTCGGCAGATACGCCAAAGAGAAGGGCCGGCTTATACAACGTGGTGATCGAGGGGTCGGTTCTCCCGAGCTCATAATAGGAATAGGTCGAGCGGTCGTAGCCGAGCTGATCTCAACAACCTGCGAGCGCAGTTTGACCCTTAGAAGTGCTTTGATTTGGCATAGATGGGTTAATTTCCACAAAAGAAAGTCTATCTTTTGTGATAATTTACCAATAGACTATTTGAAACGTTTCTGTTATACTGATAACGTATTATATTGTGACTTGGTGTATCTGAGGAAAGGTGCACGCGATATATTTGGAGGTAGAGTTATGAAACAACAGTTTGAGACTCCCGTTTTTGAAATTATTGAGTTTGCGCAGGAGGATGTTATCCGCACAAGCAACGGCATTGACACTCCTGGAGAGAACCTCGGTGGCGGCTCAAGCAATAAGGGCGACCTGAACCTGCCCATCGATCCGTTTTGATGGGTGACCGTGGTATGAAAAAAATAATTGCATTATTGTGTGCGGCTGCCCTATGCTGTTTATTTATGGCAGCCTGCACCAATCAGGACAACGACTATGATCCGCTCAGCCCCTCTTCGCAGAAGGGAGATACGACCGAAAGCTTAGGCGGCGGAGATGAGTCCGACAGCACCGTTGATGAGTCGAACCCGACAACCTCTTCGCAGGGCATATCGTCTAAGGCGGAGGGCAGCTCGTCCGTCGGCAGCAACTCGACTTCTTCAAACGCAGCTACGTCGAGTAATGCTACGTCCAACTCAACTACATCAAATTCCGGCTCTAATTCCAGTTCGTCCAAGCCGTCGTCGAACGCAACTTCTTCGGCAGCTTCTTCAGAGAAGACGTCCTCTTCTACTTCGAACTCAACCGGAATCGACCTACCGATCGACTGGTTCTAAGACAAGCAGACCCCTGTGTGCAAAAATAAAAAGCACACAGGGGTTTTTGTTGACAAAATGAGCGCGGTGAGTTATTATATAATAGCGTGGTTATGCGTATCTAATATAAACGTTTTGTGTGGATGTGAGGTATAATTATGGCAGCTGAAAATAATCAGGTGAGTATAAACCTTATTGAGATGTTAGGGCGGCTTAGACGCTTTTGGCTTATCATTTTGTTGTGCGGACTGATATGCGGCGCGGCCTGCTTTGCGTACACAAACTTTTTTGTGACACCGCAGTATGCAGCGAGCTGTCGTATGATCGTTACGACCCGTGAGGATGCTAACAACAACGTCACTACCGACCAGCTGACCTCCGCTCAGCAGATGGTCAATACCTATTCCGAGATCCTGCTCGGCCGCGATTATCTTGAGCAGATCATCGATGACCTCAATCTTAATATCACCCATCAGCAGCTGAAGGCAAAGATCAGCATCTCCGCCGCTGTCGATACTCAGATCATGGAGATAACCGTGCGTGACGCCGATATCAAGCAGGCAAAGCGCATCGCGCAGTATATTTACGGCACCGGACCTGTCGTTGCGAAGGAGATCGTCAAGATCGGCTCGCTCGATCAGGCGGGCAGTGTATATG
This sequence comes from uncultured Eubacteriales bacterium, assembly GCA_964505515.1. Lineage (GTDB taxonomy): Bacteria > Bacillota > Clostridia > Oscillospirales > Acutalibacteraceae > RGIG2206. The sequence continues at coordinate 5,492 of CAZDIN010000003.1, forward strand.
CCGTCAACGACGGAGCCGCCGTTTATCCGAGCGTCAAGAGAACGACGGTGCTTGGAATATTTGTCGGCTGCATTATCCCGATGGTCGTCATCATCCTGTTCATACTGTTTGAAAACACCTACAAGACCGACTCCGACCTGAAGAACGATCTTGGACTACCTGTTTTAGGAATCATTCCGTCGATAGACTGCGTTTTGGATAAGAAGGCAGACACTAAAGGAAAGAAGGTGCGGTAACATGGCTGTTTTCAGAAAAAATAAGCTTTCCCGTGACCATACAAGTCAGGCGATCCTGAGTGCCGATTCTCCTTTTGCCTACAGAGAGTCCTACAAGCTGCTGAGAACCAATCTTAACTTCATCACCAGCACTGTCGGTAAATGCAAAAAGATCGTTGTTACCAGTTCGATGCCCAACGAAGGAAAGAGCGTTTTCGCGATCAATCTTGCTATAACTCTGGCCGAAAACGGCGCAAAGGTGCTGCTTATCGACTGCGACATGCGCAAGCCTGCTTTGCATCGCTATCTGCGCGTGAAGGAGAGTTATCTGCGCGGTCTGTCATCCGTCCTCAGCGGAAAGGAAGAGCTCAGCAACTGCGTCTTCTTCCATCCGAAGCACAACTTCAGCTTCATTCTTGCAGGAACTATCCCTCCCAATCCGAGCGAAATGCTTGGCTCTCAGAGTATGAAGGAGTTGTTGGACTCCTTGGAGAGCAGCTTTGACTATATCATCTGCGACGCACCGCCTGCCGGCTTTGTTGCCGACCCGATCGTGCTCAGCCGCTACGCAGACGGAGTGCTGCTGGTCGTTCGTCAGAACAGCACCCGTCGCAATCTTGTGCGCACCGTCAAGCAGAGTCTGGATGACGTTAACGCAAACCTGCTCGGTGTGGTGCTCAACCGTTGTGATATAAGGGATGTGCGTGACCGATATGCCTACCATCGCTACGGATATTCGTATACTTTCGGTTACGGCAAAGGTCAAAAAGAGGAACAGTGATCCTTAAATGATCGATATCCATACCCATATATTACCCTTTGTCGACGACGGCGCCGCCGATATAGGTCAGTCAAAGGAGCTTTTGGCGGCTGAGGCTGCCGACGGGGTCGACCGACTGTTTCTGACCCCTCATTTCGACTGCCAAGAGGAGTCGGTCGATGAATTTATCGAGCGACGCGACCGTGCTTTTGCGATGCTTAGATCCGAGTTGTCGGAGGATACCCTTCCGCATCTGCGGCTGGGCGCAGAGGTGCGGTATACCCCTGACCTGCTGGACGTCGACCTGCACAGGTTGACCCTCGGCGGAAGCATATATTTGTTGCTGGAGCTTCCGTATACTACCTATCCGACCTTTATCGAACAGGTGGTCGAGAAGATGGTTGAGCGGCAGATCGTGCCCATTCTTGCGCACGTTGAGAGATGCTTTTATTTCAGGCGCTATCCGAATCTGCTTAAGAACCTGATAAACCGAGGCGCGTTGGCGCAGGTTTCGGCAGACGTCGTGATGAATAAGCCGAAGCGATCGCTTGCAATGTCTTGTCTGCGTCACGGACTGGCACAGTTTGTGGCGAGCGATACACATAATATGGCCGAGAGGAAACCCTGTCTTTCGAAAGCGATGGCAGTGCTGACCGAACGCAAGCAGGAACAGCTTGAGCAGTATGCCGAAGCAGTCTGGAACGACTGGGACATACCGATGATAAAGGCGACCAAGCCCGCAAGGTTTTTCTGTAAAAACCGATGATCGTGACTATGGATCAGCCGACGGCTCTTCTGACAAGCGGAGCCGTTGCTGCTGCAAAATTGCTCATTGGTAAAATGCCTTTACGGAACCACTCGCACTATGCGAGTGGTTTTCTCGATACAACACAAAACCGTTTAAGGCCTCTGTGCATGCCGCGATTTTGAGCGATTTTGTGCGTTTCGTACAGATTTTGGTGCTAAAGTTCGGCTTAAAAGACAATAGGGATGATATTGAATTTATTTGCAAGATGAGATATAATATTAGATGGATGATTTTATTCTTATAATATTTTGAGCAAAATCAAATGTTATAGCGGTTTATACCACTAACCGCGAAAGGAGATCATAATGAAACTTTTGAAAAAAACCCTGTCCTTGTTGTTGACGGTGTGCCTGTTGGTGACAGGCTTGACCATGTCGGCAACTGCCGCTGATGCTACAGTGGTGACCGGCGATTACGTCACCGGCGCTACCCTCAACCTGAACGAAGGCATATCGATACTGTTTTTGGCTACTGCGTCAAACCTGAGCAGCTATGACAGTACATATCTCTCGGTTGATTACTACGACCGCGACTCTGCCACTCAGCAGACTGCCGAGATCCCTGCCGTTGATTACGTTTCGGGCAGCACCTCTTACAAGAGCTATAATTTTGACGCAATTGCACCCGACCGCATGGCAGATACTGTAACCGCTACCCTCTACGGAACAAAAAGCGGTACCCTCTATCAGCTCGGTTCTTCCGTGACCTACTCGGTCAAGACCTATGTGACAAATATGTATCAGACCACCCTTGATACATCGAGCTCTAATTATAATGATACCGACCTCCAGACCCTGCTCGCCGACATTCTCTACTACGGCGAGGCGTCCCGTCTGTATACCCAAACCAGCAGCACGTCCCTTATATCCGACTGCTCTTGGGTCACTACTGCGAAAAGCAGCGGTGTAATTGAGCCGACCAGCGTCAAGGCGCTCACCTATAAGGATAACACCGTTACCTCCTCGACCGAGCACGCAAGCTGGTCGTCGGTCGGACTTAACCTGCGCGAAAACCCCGCCATCCTCTATAAGTTTAAGCTGACTGCCAACGCAGGCGGAATATCCAACTACAAGCTGATGGTGTCGGTTGGCGACGGCGAGGCGGAGGCTATTGAGCTTTCTAAGGATTACTATGACCGCACCGAGAAGTGCTACGTCTACCGCTACAGAGGACTGAACCCCACCGAGATGGGTGAAAAGGTCAGTGCCTACATCGCCGACGCTTCGGGAAACGTGGTCAGCGCCGTCCTCGACTACAGCGTTGAGAGTTATGCTTACTACTGCTGGAGTGAGACCGCCGCAGGCACTACTGAGACCGATGCGATAAGCACAGAGCTGTACAACTTGACTCAGGCACTGCTTCGTTACGGTGACGTTGCCGTTGCATTCTTTAGCAGACTTAACGTCCCCTTCTCCAAGGGTATCAACATAAACGGTCTTGAGGACGACAGACTTTCCAGTTATATAACAGCCGGAACAGACTATCTGTCGCAGGACGTTACCTATTCAAATATTGTCAGTGCAGGATTTGACCACGTTCGTTTGCCGGTCGATTTCCGCAGATATGGTGTAAACTCCACCTATACAGCGCTTAACAGCACCTATATGAACAGTTCCTTCACCGGAAAGGTCGACGCTATCATCGACAAGGCCATAGACGCCGGATTGTATGTAATACTCGACTTCCACGGCTGGTCTGACATTACGGTGGACGACATAGACAACTTCGTTACGATCTGGGGACTTGTTGCAGAGCACTATAAGGATTATTCTCACATGCTGAGCTTTGAGCTGTTGAACGAGCCCTTCAACACCGATAGCACACTGCTTGGTAAGAACCCTACCCAGCTTAACACGGCTCAGGCTAAAGCTATCTCTGCCATTCGTGCTACCGGCTCCAACAACGCCGACCGTTTGCTCATCTGCTGCACTGCCGATGGTAATAAGGCCTACATGCTTGATCAGTTGTCCCTTCCCGATGACGACAATTTGGCTGTTGCCATCCATGAGTATGAGCCCAAGGCCTTTACCCACCAGTACTTTAGTTGGAGTGATTACTCCGGTGTTACCTACGACCTTGATGATAACTTTGCAACTTTGACCTCCGGTGATGAAAACTACACAGCGCAGAAAGAGGCGCTGGTTTATGACTTGTATTGTATTAATAAATTTAAGGCCAACACCGGTATTCCTGTTATCCTCACTGAGTTTGGACTTAACACCGTCTACGCAGAGGATAATGACAAGGACACTTACCTGCGCTATATCACCAACTGGTGCCGAGAAAATCGAGTTTCTTGGACCTGCTGGGAGTATGGCGAGTGGGGCGACAAGACGGGACAGATGGCGCTGTTCCTAAGAGGAGGAGAAAGCTGGACTTCAAGCTACGCGAGCAGCTACAGCGCAAGCTGGTATACATCAGCATCATGGGACGAGACTGCTTTGAATGCGTTGTTCCTGAAATAGTTAAAAGCTGTATCCGCGACACAATAAAAACCTAAGAAATCGGTTGGGTGATGAGTTTCATTACCCAACCGATTTTTATGTAGAATTGATAGGCTGCATGTGGTATAATCAACGTGTCGAAGGGAGGTGGCGGCATGAGCGGTTGTATGCTTTGCCCAAGACGGTGCGGCGCAGACAGGGAAAACGGTCAAAAGGGTGTTTGCGGCGCGGACAACTCAATAAGGATCGCGCGTGCGGCACCTCATTATTGGGAGGAGCCCTGCATTTCAGGAACAAAAGGCTCGGGCGCCGTCTTTTTTACAGGCTGTCCGCTCGGCTGTGTCTATTGCCAGAACCGAGCGATTTCATCGGGCGGCGTAGGAAAGCCATATACGGTAGCCGAGTTAGCGCAGACCTTCGAGCTGCTGCAGGCACAAGGCGTGCACAATATAGATCTCGTTACCCCCACCCATTACACGCCGCAGATCGTTTCTGCGCTTGATGCGGCGAGGCTGTCGATCCCCGTCGTCTACAACTGCTCGGGCTATGAGCTGCCTGAGACCTTGGAGCTGCTGCGCGGTCGGGTCAACATATTCTTGCCCGATCTCAAGTATGCTGACAGCCTGCTTGCCAAGCGGTATTCGCGTGCGGAGGACTACCCGAAGGTTGCCCTTGCCGCGATAGAGAAAATGATCGGACTGGTCGGAGAACCTGCTTTTGACAGTGACGGGATGATGACCTCGGGGGTCATCGTGCGGCACATGGTACTGCCTGATCGGGTCGACAACAGCATGAAGGCGCTGCGAATGCTGCGAAGCAGGTTTGGTGACAGCGTCCTCGTCAGCGTCATGAATCAGTACACGCCGATGCCTGATCTGCCCTTCGAGGAGCTGATGCGCCCCGTAACCGACGACGAGTATGAGCTTGTCCTCGACTACGCCGACTACTTAGGAATAGAGGACGGCTTCAGGCAGGAGGGCGGCGCGGTCGGAGAGAGCTTTATCCCCGATTTTGAACAATAATCTGTACAGTCGTAAACAACTGCAAACAGGGAAGGTGTTTTGCCTTCTCTTTTTTGTGCGTTTTGTACAGTATTCAGCAGGTTTTTTTGGCGTTTCAAACGGCGAGTCGTAATTGAAATTGTATGCGAAATAAGGTATAATAATCAGTGATTACTACATCGATTGGAGTTGACGATCGGTTTCGGCTCAGGAAAGGGGAATATATGAAGATCACTAAAAAAACATTAGCCGTACTCATGGCGATCTGCTTGATAGTATCAAGCCTGACGATGTCTGCTTTTGCAACGGATACGGAGGACGGCGTTTTCGCAGGTGCGAACCTGAATCTTAATGAGGGCATCGCAATTCAGTTTTTTGTTTATGCTGATGCCGTTGCGGGATATGACAGCAGCTATCTTGAGGTCGAATATCTCGACCGCGACGATACCGCCGCTACAACGCAGCTTGAAGGCGTTGACTATGTGGCGGACGGCATCAATTGCAAGAAGTTTAAGCTTGATGTTATCGCGCCCGACCGCATGGGTGACGACGTTACGGCGACCCTTTACGGCGTTAACGGAGAAAAAGCGCCGGTGAAGCTCGGAGAGAGCTATACTTATTCCGTCAAGCAGTATGTAGAAAACGTTTACGGCTACACAACCGATTTCGATAATGCTTTGTACGGCAATACGACCTTGAAGACCCTGCTCGCCGACATTCTCTACTACGGCGAGATGGCACGCCTTTACACCGGTACAAGCGATACTCCTATCTATTCCGACACGGATTGTGCTTGGGTAGATGAATTGAGGACCGAGGGCGAGGTTGATAACGACAGCATCTCCAGCGTGAAGGATCTCGCCTACCCCGACGGCGTGACCTCCTCGACCGAGCACGCAAGCTGGACCTCCATCGGACTTAACCTGCGCGAAAGCCCCGCCATCCTCTATAAGTTTAAGCTGACTGCCAACGCATGCGGAATATCCAACTACAAGCTGATGGTGTCGGTTGGCGACGGCGAGGCGGAGGCTATTGAGCTTTCTAAGGATTACTATGACCGCACCGAGAAGTGCTACGTCTACCGCTACAGAGGACTGAACCCCACCGAGATGGGTGAAAAGGTCAGTGCCTACATCGCCGACGCTTCGGGAAACGTGGTCAGCGCCGTCCTCGACTACAGCGTTGAGAGCTTTGCCTACTATTGCTACACCGAGACCAACGGCGGAACAGAGTTTACCGATGCAGTGAACGAGGAACTGTTTAATTTGACACAGGCGCTTATCAGCTACGGAAAATCGGTTGAGGCTTATTTCGGCAATGCCGATAACCTTGATATGCTGATCGTCTATCCCGAATATGATGAACGCATTAATCGCGACTATATGTACGACGTCACGGTCTATCAGGGCTCTGCCTCCTACGACCTGACCTGCTACAACCATACCGACGCTGTCGCTTATTCGGAGCGCACCGTCAACGGCGATATGTACCGCCGCTTCTGTGAATTTGCATTTTCGGGCAGCACAGTGCGTGTCGACATCACTGTGTATTCCGATTTTGACTCCTACACCGTCATGCCGTCGGCAAAAGAGTTCCGTACAACACGCGAAGGAAACGTCATCTCGGTCTATCTTGACGAGCCGGAGTATTTCCTCCTGAAGCTTGACGCGAGCGACGACTCGATCCTGTCGGTATTTGCCGACGAGCCTGAGACCGACGTTCCGAGCAAGGACGATGAAAACGTCATCTACGTTGACGATTGGTATGAGCTTGAAGACGGCGCTACACAATTGGTGGTCGACACCGACGACACCACCGTTTACCTTGCGCCCGGCTCGGTGCTTAATGCTCGTGTAAAGGTTACTGCCGACAACGTTACCATCAAGGGTCGCGGCATGATACTCGACCCCTACAGCGATATTTACAGCACAGATAGAAAAGACTCCGTTACCGGTGGTTACCGTTATATGATCCATGTCAAAGGCTCAAACTGCACCATTGATGGAGTAAAAAGTATTGATTCGCGAGATTATAACCTTTATGTAGAAGCCACAGGCCTGAAGGTCACCAACTTTAAGGCGCTTTCGAGCGAAATGTGTACCGACGGTATAACACAGCTCAACGGCGGCGGCAATTCCTTCGAGCACTGTTTCCTTTATGTTGGAGATAACGCACTGGTGCTGAGCAGTAACACGTCCGCCTGCGTTTTCGATGACATTACTATCGGTACCATCTGCTGCGGTGTCTTCCCCCAGAACAATGCTGGTACTTACGAGATTTCTAACCTTTACATTTTCCGTGCTGACGAGGGTGTAATGCGCAACGCATACAGCTATAACAGCGTGAATACCCGCTCGTTTGATCTCACCCTTGACAATGTCAGCGCTGTGGACTGCGATCATTTCCCCTTTATCTTCTATGGCCTCAATGTAGGAACCGGAGAAAAGAAGATCACCTTCAACAATTTGTCGGTACCCTCCGCCACCGGTACCAATGTACTTGCCGGCACGAATACCGGTGATATAATACGCATTGAAAACGGCACCATCGACGGCGGTACCTACAATTATACTTTGACCTTCAACGGTCTTTCGGTCGGCGGTCAAACTATTACTTCTGCATCCTCGCTCGACCAGGACGGCGTTTTAACCTCTTCTAACACCATTACGGTCACAGGAAGCGGCTCATCCTTCGGACCCGCGACAGCTGCCGAGCAGACGGGTTCGGTAACTCCGGAAGGCAAGATCTACATCGGTGAGCGCCGTCTTGACACCAAGTACCGCGCTGTTAAGCAGAACGATACATGGTATGTCCCTGCCGCTGATGTTTGCGAGGCCGTTGGTAAGGACGTGCCCTCTGCGACCACCACTATCAACGACACAGCGTATATCTCGTTGGCAAAGCTCGTTTCAAGCGGCGTCGCAAAGTCTGCTTCGTACGATACTACAACAGGCAGGATCAACATTGCTGTTCCAAACGGCACAACAGGTGATCTTTTAAGCTGGTTTAGCAGTAGCGCTCATAGTCACTGGTCAGAATACACCTGCTACAACGTGCATATGCATTGGCTGTCCGAGTATGGCGGCAACTCCTTCCGTATGGAAAGCTGCACGGCAAACGCGGGAATCTCCAACAACCTCACTGAGCAATTGCAGCAGTATGGTGCGGGCGACTACACTCTGACCTTTGAGGCAAAGGCGGATGTTGCTGCTACCATGCGAGTTGTTTTCAGCGGAACAGATGTATACGAATCTTCTGACGCAGCGCTCACTACAAGCTGGAAGAGCTTCACTATAACCTTCACAAACACTACTGCAGGCGAAGATATTAAAAATGCAAGTCTGATGATGCGAGCCTTAATTGATAGTGCGGGAATTGAGATCAGAAATGCACAGATGACATATACGGTAAGCTGATATCGTAAAACAACAAAAAACGGCATCACCTGTTCAGGTGATGCCGTTTGATCTGTCTACATAAAAAACTGCATAATGCTCAACACGACGGTGGCGGTCGTCGTGATGGCAAGCATGAGCCAGAGTGCCTTTCGGCTTACAAGATAACGTTTCTTCTTAGAAGGGGGTTTAGATGTGTAAAAGGCTTGGCTTTCGGCATACTGCACTGCATGTGAATGAAGTTTGCGCTGGTTTTCCTCACTGCACTCGGGACGGACGAAAAAAATCGCCTTTTCAAAGTACTCGCTTTGGGTATCATTGACCTCAATGATCTGCCTGTTTACGCCTCTTATCATAGCCGTGCCTCCATTTGCACAAAATTGTTCTCACAAACGGTATTATTGGCAAATAATACACAAAATATTCACATATTATGTTTTATGTAAATCTGATGAAAAAAGTGAGAATAATACAGTTTGTATATCATCGCGTTGACATAATAAATGTTGAAAACTCAGTTGAAAATGTGAAAAACCCTTGCGAATTGTGGGGTTTTTGGGTCGAATTGGGGCGAAATTCTCTTGTTTATGAACGTTATGTTAACATACAGAGTGTTGAAAAATAAATTTTGCTGTGAAATGTTTTCAAACTACAAAAAGTTGTTTTTTCTTATTTTTTCGACGCCGCAACTCCAATAGCGCCGACAAAACACAGTATTGCAATTTGTACGGCGCGGTTGTATAATTTAAGAGGATATTTATGCGAAAAACGAGGTGATGATGCATGAAGACGGCGTTAATTACGGGAGGGTCGCGCGGCATAGGTCGCGCCTGTGTCCAACTGCTTGCACAAAGGGGTTGGCAGGTAGCCTTTTGTTACCTTAATAATGAAGCCGCGGCGAATGAGGTCGCCGATGCCACGGGTGCCGTTGCATATAAAGTGGATATTTCCGATTCGAATGCGGTCACGGGCATGGCGGACGACCTGCAGGAACGGTTCGGACATATTGATCTGATCGTCAATAACGTCGGCGTTGCATCACAGAAGCTTTTTACGGATGTTACCGATGAGGAATGGAAACGCACCTTTGATGTAAACGTCAATGGCGCATTTTACTGCACCCGAGCGGTGTTGCCCGAAATGATACGCCGAAAGAGCGGAAACGTTATTTTCGTATCATCGATGTGGGGTGTCAGCGGCGGTTCCTGCGAGGTGCTTTATTCCGCGACCAAGGCGGCGCTTATCGGAATGACAAAGGCGCTGGCAAAGGAGGTCGGACCGTCGGGTATACGCGTCAACTGTGTGGCGCCGGGTGTCATAGATACCGACATGAACTCCCACCTGACTGAGAGTGATATGGCTTCTCTTGCCGAGGACACCTCCTTGTGCCGTATCGGAAAGGCTGACGAGGTCGCAAAGGCGATCGCGTTTTTGGCAGATGAAGAGTCTGCCTTTATTACGGGACAGGTGCTTGGAGTAGACGGCGGAATCATTGTTTGAAGGGGTATGACCTATGGATTTTTTGCGTAGAACATGGGTTGAGGTCGATCTTGACCGAATTCGCAATAATTATGACCGCGTACGCGAGAAGGTCGGCGACGACTGCAAGGTGCTTTGCGTGGTCAAGGCTAACGGATACGGACACGGTGCGGTGCAGGTCGCGCGTGTGCTTGAGAAGGCGGGCTGTGATTGGCTTGCTGTGTCCAACATCGAGGAGGCAGAGCAGCTGCGCGGAGCAGGCATTGAGCTTCCTATACTGATACTGGGCAGCACGCCGCCCGAATGCGTCCGCACCCTTGCTGAGTTCAACATCACGCAGGCGGTATATTCGAAGGAGTGCGCCGAGCAGCTGTCGGCTGCGGCAAAGGCGGCAGGCGTTACGGTGTCGGCCCATATCAAGCTTGATACAGGTATGCGGCGCATTGGCTTTGATGCAACCGACGCGCAAGAGGTCGCCTTCGCGGCGCAGGTCTGCCGCATGGCAGGGTTGAACGTAAGCGGTGTTTTCACCCATTTTGCCTCTGCGGACGGGGATGGCGACGCCGACGCAAGCTTTGTTCAACTTCAATACGCCCGTTTTATTGACACCGTTGAGGCGATAGAAAAAACGGGAGTGCATTTCTCGATAAGACATTGCTGCAACTCTGCGGCAACTGTGACCCACCCTGAATATAAGCTTGACATGGTGCGCGAGGGGATCGTCCTCTACGGACTTGCCCCCTCTGAGCAGGTCGCAATCGACGGCTACCTGCCTGCAATGAGCATGAAGGCTCGCATCAGCATGGTTAAAAGGGTTGCGGCAGGAGAAAGCATCAGCTACGGCAGGACCTATACTGCCGAGAGGGAGATGACGGTTGCGACGGTGCCCGTCGGATATGCCGACGGATACATTCGCGCCTTCTCAAAGGGCGAGGTGCTGGTGCAGGGCAAGAGAGCCAAGATAGTCGGACGCATCTGCATGGATCAGATGATGATCGACGTGACGGGTATGGCGGTCAAAACGGGAGATACCGTGACCCTTTTCGGTACCGACTCAGAAAGCACACTGCCTGTTGATGAGCTTGCCGCCCTTGCAGACACCATCAATTACGAAACGGTCTGCCTGATAGGCAGGCGTGTCCCCCGAGTATATATTCAAAACGGAGCCGAGGTCCATGTGTCAGGACTGCTCGGCGAATAAAAGGAGGGCTTGTATGAAAAACATGGGTTACCATGAGGACCTGAGTGTTCTCCATGTAAAGACCGAACGGCCGAGATCATACTACATACCGTTTGGCTCATCAGAGGATATCTTTAATAAAAAGAGGGAGGACAGCGACCGCTTTGGACTGCTGTCAGGTTCGTGGACCTTTCATTTTTTCAAAAACATCGACAGAGTGCCTGATAACATCATCAATCCCTCTATCCCGTTGGATACGAGGACGGCGTTGCCTGTGCCGTCGGTGTGGCAGATGTACCGCTACGACCAGATCCAGTACACAAATACGCGGTACCCCATCCCCTGTGATCCGCCTTTTATACCCGACGATAACCCTGTCGGTGTCTACAGCCGTGATTTTGTCTGCCCGTCCGAGTGGGACAACTTCAATAAATATATGGTCTTCGAGGGGGTCGACTCCGCCTTTTACCTGTATGTAAACGGCGCGTTTGTCGGCTACAGTGAGGTGCCTCATTCCACCTCGGAGTTTAATATCACCGAGTATCTTCATGAGGGTGCCAACCGCGTGACCGTGCTGGTCTTTAAGTGGTCGACAGGTACCTATCTTGAGGATCAGGACAAGTTCAGGTGGTCGGGCATCTTCCGCGACGTCTACCTGCTTGGCAGACCGCGAGGACATCTGCGCGATTACAGAATACGCACCCTGATGTCCGACGATCTGCGTAAGGCAACCGTCAGCGTAGACCTTGAGGTGCTGAACGCGACCGACGGCGTCGTGACCCTCTTTGACCCCGACGGCAAAGAGGTCGGACGGGTGCGCCCTGATGCAGAGGGACACGCTGAGATCATAGTCAACCGACCGATACTCTGGAACGCGGAGTCCCCTGAGCTATACAGCCTTTTGATCGAGGTTGCGGGCGAGTGCATAGCCGATCTTGTCGGTATGCGCCGCGTCGAGATCAGGGACGGCATATTCCTTTTTAACTCAAAGCCCATAAAGCTGAAGGGGGTCAACCGTCACGACAGCGACCCGTACACAGGCTGCGTCGTCGACGAGGACCATATGCTGCGCGACATCGCATTGATGAAGCAGCACAATATCAACGCCGTTCGCACCTCGCATTATCCGAACGATCCGCGCTTTCTGCAGCTTTGTGACCGTTACGGCCTGTATGTGATCGACGAAGCGGATATTGAGGCGCACGGACTGGATCAGCATGATTTTTCTGTCGTTACTGAGGGAGAAGAATGGCGCGATGCCATACTTGACCGCGTTGAGCGGCTGGTCGAGCGGGACAAAAACCGCCCCTGCGTTATCGGCTGGTCGATGGGCAACGAATCGGGATACGGAGAGAACTTCCGCCTCGCGTTAGAATGGGCGCGCAGGCGTGACGCGGATAGGTTTTTACACTACGAGAGCACCTTTGGGCAGAAGATCGATCCGACCAAGCCCTTTCCCGTGGCTGCCGATGTTTTCTCGCGTATGTATTCTCCGCTTGCTTTCTGCAGACAGGTATGCGAAGAGAATGAGGACAAGACCCGTCCGTTTATGCTCTGCGAGTATTCGCACGCAATGGGCAACGGACCGGGAGACCTTAAGGATTACTGGGATCTGATCTACAGTCAGCCGCGGTTCATGGGCGCATTCGTCTGGGAATGGTGCGATCACGCCGTTTACGACGGCACCACCGAGGACTCAAAGCCGCGCTTTTTGTACGGCGGTGACAGCGGCGAGCGGTTCCATGACGGCAACTTCTGTGTCGATGGGCTTGTCAGCCCCGATAGAAAGGTCAAGCAGGGGCTTAAGGAGCTTAAGTCGGTCATTCAGCCTGTTCGCGTAGAGGCTGTCGATCTGCCGCAGGGAGAGTTTTTGATAACCAATCTGTATGATTTTGCACGCTTGAGCAGGCTTGAATGCCGCTGGGAGCTGACCTGCAACGGCAGGACGGTCGAGAGCGGATCGCTCGGTGCGCTTCCTATTGCGCCGCAAAAGAGCGAAACCGTGCGGCTCGGATATACTCTGCCTGAAAGCGGCCGCTGCTATGTCCGTTTCAGCTTTGTGCAGTTGGGTATAGGCGAGCTGTTGACCGAGGGTGACGAAATGGCGTCGGCGCAGTTCAAGCTGCCTGTGCCTACCGAAAGACAGCTTGTCGATATGCCGCAGATGCCGATCGAGATCGACGAAAGCGACCGACGCATCCAGATTCGCGGACAGGGCTTTTGCCATGTGTTTGACAAGACCAACGGCACCTTCCGCCAGTTGACCTACGGCGACAGAAAGATGCTCGCATTACCGATGTCCTTCAACCTGTGGCGCGCGCCTATTGACAATCAGCGGTTTATCGTCCGCGAGCAGAGAAATGCTCGCTTCCACGCTTCACAGGTGCGTGTCTACTCAACGGGAGTTGATATTCGATCGGGCAACGCCGTCATCGATCAGGAGATATCCTTTGTCAGCGAGGGCGAGCGTCCGCATATCCGCGCCCATGCGGTGTGGACGGTCAACCGAGCAGGTGATATCGACCTGACCACCGAGGTAAGCGTTGAGGATAAGGCACCCGACCTGCCGCGTTTCGGCCTGCGCATCATACTCGATAAGACGGCAAACAAGGTCGAATATTTTGGCTACGGACCGAACGAAAGCTATATTGATAAGCATCAAAGTCAGCACAAGGGTCGGTTCAAATTCTGTGTCGACCAACAGATCCCTGAGTACATCAAGCCGCAGGATTACGGCAACCGATATGATACCGAATGGGCGGCTGTCACTGATGATGAAAGGGTCGGCCTGATGCTTTGCAGTGATGATACGACCTTCGATTTCTCTGCTCTGCCCTATACTCAGGAGGAGCTGGAGAGAAAACGCCATTCTTTTGAGCTTGAGCCATACGGACGCACGGTTTTGTGCGCAGACTACCGTCAAAGCGGTGTCGGTTCTCATAGTTGCGGACCTGCTCTGGCTGAGAAATACCGCGTCGGCAGGGAATTCACCTTCAACCTGACTATCAGGCCCGTCTTAAGTCGGCAGGGTGACCTCATAACCTACGCTGACCGCTCGTATAAAAAAGATGAGGTAGTTGATTACGATCAGCTTACCTTTTAGCCGATCGGAGAAGGACGAATGAGAAGGATACTGTATATACTGCTGGTGCTGAATCTGATATTCATTTGGGGCAATTCCGCTTTGAGCGGACAGCAGTCGCACAGTCTTAGTGACCTTTTGATATTCGGGGTCGAGAGTATGATGGGGGATGATGGGTCGGACGCGTCGTCTGCGACGTCGTCAAAGCCGACGGGTGAATCCGTCGGCAGCACCAACCCTGTAATCAGGGAGACCCTCGATTCAAACGAGCATACGTCTGTGATACGAAAGGTCATCAGGAAAACGGCGCACGTTCTTGAATATCTGACGCTGGGAATCATCTGCCTGCTGCTCTGCAGTGATGAAGGTTGGGTAGAAAAGGCAAAGCGGTTGCTTTTGGCAGCGGCGTTTGTGCCCTTGGTGGACGAAACGATACAAGTTTTCAGCGAGCGCACAAGCAGTGTTGCTGATATATGGATGGACATCGGCGGATTTGCGGGCGGATGCCTGATAGCCGTCGTGATCCAAGCCGTCAGGCGAAGAAGAGCGGCGCTTAAACAAAAGACTGTACACTAAGCATAAAAGAAGAGGAGAATGCGTTTGCATTCTCCTCTTTCGTATACGTTGTTATTCGTCGTCCTCTTCTTTATCGTAATCGAAGTCGGTTGGCTCTATAGGCTCATGGATACGCAGGTCGGCGCGCGCACCGGCAGGACGCGGATTGCCGTTACGGTCATATCCGTTGTCGTCATATCGGGTGCCGTTGCGGTGGAAGCCCAAGGCGGACCAGCCGTTTTTATCAAATCCGTTTTCATCGTATCTTGTGGCGTTTTTGATCTTACTGATACGGCGGTTGCCCTTTGCAAGCTGCGGAAAGGCGGTGCGAACGACGAGGTATGCTACCATAAAGAAGACCCAGACAGCCAATATTATTAAAGCTCCGATATCCATACCGATCTCTCTTTTCTTGTGTTATTCGTATTTGCGGAAGCTGGCGACCAGTCGACCGAGAATGGTGACCTCGTCAGGTATAATAGGCTCAAAGGCATCGTTCTCGGGCATCAGTGCGACCCTGCCGTTGTCGAGGAAATCCAATCGCTTGACGGTGGCTTCATCCCCGATGAGCGCCACGACTATCTCGCCCTTTTGTGCGCTTGCGCACCGCTCGGCGTATACTATGTCGCCGTCAAGTATGCCGGCGTTCATCATCGACATGCCCTTGACACGAAGGGCGAATATTTCTCTGCCCCTTGATACGTCGGAGGGCAGAGGGATATACTGCTCGATATTCTCATCGGCAAGTATAGGAATACCGGCAGCCACCTCGCCGACTAAGGGAACGCTGACGCTTGAGGCTGCAGCGGCGATGCGGACCGAACGGGACGAGCCGTTTTCGCGCACGATCAGCCCCATTTCCTCAAGCGCGGTCAGCACATTAAACACAGTGGAGGTCGAGCATATGCCGGTCTCTTTGCATATCTCGCGGACGGTGGGAGGCACGGCATCTCCTGCACGGCGGCGCAGGCAGTCGAACACCTTTTGCTGATTGGGTTTTAGCTCCATAGGTCTATCCTCCGTTTCAAAATGAGCTTAAGCTGAGCTGCGTGAGATTTTTCTTTAGTATTATACCATATTTTCCGACACATTGGAAGAGGGGAATTGACAAAACTTTGGGATTGCGATATTATGATTTCATGACAAACTTAAGAGTTTTCGGAGGTCAAAGATTTATGTTCCGTAACAGAAAAATAAAGGCGCTGTTTCCAATAATAGTGTTGGTTCTGGCGGCAGTAATAGTGGTGGGCGTTGTCGCGGTGGTGCCGTTGGACGTGCCTGCGACCGAGCCTGCTAATACCTACGGAAATCAGCTCAACGGCGGTGTGGTGGCAGAAAGCGGAAGCATGCTTTACTACGTCAACGGCAAGGGTGTGCTATACTGCCTGTCGTCGCCGAACAGCTACCGCATCGACGAGGACGCCGACAGCCTTTTCCCATACGGCAGCGGACTTGTTTACCGCAAGGAAAGCGGCGAGGTCTTATACTGCAACTATAAGGGTGAGGAAAAACGCAGTCTTCTTTCAGGAGCGGAACAAATGACGGTCAGCGGCAACTGGGTCTTTTTCACAAGAGAGGACGGAGTACTGCGTAAATATTCCTTACTCAACGATAAGGAGTTCGACCTTAAGCTGAAGGTCGATCGGTTTTTGATAGCGTCAAACGCAGTGCTCTATACCGACACCGAGGGTTACCTTCACACTGCGCGCACCGACGGCACAAATGTTGAAAAATTCTTCGCTGAAAAGGTCGAAAGCTTTACTCGTTTTGAGTCATATATATTCTACACCCGTGACGGAATGCTCTACTCGGTCGCATCAGGCAACGCCGCGAGCAAGGCTACCTATTTTCCCGTAGAGGAGTTCAACATCACCGACGAGGGCGTGCTTGTTTTCACCGACGAAAACGGGCTTCATACCTATGATCTTGCTGATGAAAGCCCATCGGTCCGCGATGTTGAAACGCAGGGCGGCTCGGCGCACCGTATAAGCGTCTGGGACAAATATATTTTATACTACAACGACGAGGAGCAGCTTGTGCGCTGCCTTAAGGACGGCTCCGAATGGCTTTATATGTGAGCAGGCTTGGCTAATTTTTAATATTACCCTTGATTTTTGGTAATGTATGTGATACAATGGTTTAGACCATACTTATAGGAGGATAATTTGTTATGAAAAAGTTAATTGCTTTGGTTATTGCGGTTCTTGTTATCTGTGCTGTTCCTGCTATGGCTTTTGCTGCCGATAGCCCGAGCGGAGAAAAGGTTTACAACGTTACTGTTCAGAAGGCTGACATCGACGGCACCGACAAGACTCAGGTTACCGTTGACGAGGGCGGAAACATTGTTGTTAAGGCTGATGCTACTGTTGGCACCTTCAACAGCTGGAAGATCTATAAGCTCGAAGGAACCGGTACTTCCGCAAAGTATGTTGAGGCTGTTGCAGGCACCGATTACACCGTTGTTACCGGAACCATGAAGGATGCTTCTCTTACTGTTAAGCCCTTGACCGACATCGTCATCTGCGCTAACTACGACGATAAGCTCACCGATCCTAAGACCGGCGACATGAGCGAAGAAGCACCGAAGACCGGCGCTAATATTGCTCTGCTTGTTTTCGTATGCACTCTGTCCCTTGCCGGTGCAGGCGTAGCCGCTAAGAAGATCGCTGCCTAAATTAAGGCTTTCGGGACGACTATATTAACTGCAGGATCCTATCCATAAGCCGTTTAGGTTTGTGGATAGGATTTGTCTTTAGATTGTAAAGGGAGAGATAAGCCTTGGCCGACGGAAGAAGGTTGTTCATAAGAAAGAAAAAATGGATCATCGCGCTCGTTGCGCTGTTGGTCGTTTTCTCTGTGTCGCTGGGTATGATAATGTATGCCTATCTCGGCCCTAATAATTTCGACGCCGACAAGTACAAGACCTCCTCTGACCAGTCTGCCTCGCAGGGAGAAGAGGTGCTGAGGAAAAATCCCATCGACTTTGATGCTCTCAAGGCGGACAATTCCGACGTTTGCGCATGGATAACCGTGCCGAACACCAACGTCGACTATCCGATATTTCAAAGCTCGGATGAGGACGACAATTTTTATCTGAACCGAGGCTCCGATAAAAAATATAACGCGAACGGCTCACTTTACATACAAAGGATAAATTCCTACAACTTCTCCGACCCTAACACAGTGGTCTACGGCCATAACATGAGAAACGGCTCGATGTTCCGCACCCTGCACAATTTCCGCGACGCAGACTTTTTCAACGCAAACGAGTATTTTTATATCTATACGCCCGGTCATATCATGACCTACCGCATATTTGCGGCATACCGCTACGATAACCGCCTTATCCTCGGAGCTTACGATTTTTCCGACCCTGAGGTGTACGAGGGCTATCTTCAGGAGTGCCTTAACCCTACCAGCATGATAAGAAACGTGCGCGAGGGGGTCGAGCTGACCGCCGATGACCGCATCGTGACCTTGAGCACCTGTATCTCGGACGCACGTTACCGCTATCTCGTGCAAGGAGTTTTGATCAAAGATGAACCCACCGAATGAGAGCAAATATATACCTAAGCATGCCAAAAAAAGAAGCCTTTTCGACAGAGGCTGGAAGCGTGTGCTTTTTGCAGTCGTTGCCGTGTTGCTATGCATCGCGGTGATCTCGTCTGCAACCTTTGGGGTCCTTTGGCTTGTGGGCAGGAACGCGCTCATAGGGGGAACGGGTGTCACTCAGGTGCCGAGCATTCCTGACGTTGAGATCGACGAGGACGGCTCTACCATTCGGTATAAGGGCAACACCTATGTGTATAACAAAAATTTGACCAGCGCACTTTTCATCGGCACCGACCGAAAGGACGAGAGCGATTTTACCGGTGTTACAGGAGAAAACGGACAGGCCGATGCCCTCTATCTTGCTGTCATCGACACCTCAAACGGCAAGACCACCGTCATCGCTATATCGCGTGATATCATGACCGACGTGCGCCTTTACAGTGTCACAGGCGAGTATGTCGGGGTCAAGAAGATGCAGGTCTGCCTTTCCTTTGCATACGGCGACGGAAAGGAAAAGAGCTGCGAAAGCACGGTGCAGACCGTGTCGAATCTGCTCTACGGCATCGACATCAACACCTATTTTTGCATGGATTGGGAAGACATCGCCGCCTTTAACGATGCTGTTGGAGGTGTAGAGGTGCCTGAGTATGACGCCGACTGGAACCAGACCGGCAAGACGGTCACCCTCAAGGGCCAGCAGGTGCTCGACTACATAATGCTCAGGGACAAAAGCAACCTCAATTCCAGCACCAACCGCCTTGAGCGTCAGGTGCATTATCTGAAGGCCTTTGCCGACAAGACCATCAAGCGTACAAAAGAGGATATTTCGGTCCCTCTTAACCTTTATAACACCCTGTCGAAGAACTCGATCAACACCCTCGACGCCTCGAAGATAACATATCTGACGACCGTCTTTATGGACGGCGGTGCGCAGCTTGAGTTCCGCACCCTGACAGGAGAAATGGTGCAGGGCGAGGAGTATGCGGAGATGTATCTCGACGACACCAAGACCTATGAAATGCTGCTCGACGTGTTTTATATCAAGCAGTAAACAGCAAATGAAAGTGCAACCGCTCGGTTCTCAACAGAACCGAGCGGTTTTTATGTGGAAACGCATTTACGTTTGTGACCTCGATGAAATTGACGGCAGGAATGAATCCTTGCTCTGAGTGACAGCCGTTGATACTGTCGATATTCTTCTTTGTGCTCAGATCGATATCGTTGTTTTTGGACAGGGCATAAGAAGGGGGTTATTTTATGCCAAAAGGGTAAATATATATAAGAATAGAACGTTAGGAAAGGTGATATAATGGACAACGATTTCAAACAAATGGTAGAGAAATATAAGTCTGAGCTTCTCCGATTCAGGCAGGAGCATGGAGGTGACGGCGGCATGGAGGCGGCGAGCGTGCAGCCGCCTATGAACAACCAAGGCTCCATGGCGCGCCACCGGTCCGACCTTCCCATGCAAAGCGATGCCATGGCGGAATCGGCGCCCTCAACTTCGCCGCAGACACCGCCTGTCGACCGCCCGATGCAGCGGCCTGAGCCGTCG
This sequence comes from uncultured Eubacteriales bacterium, assembly GCA_964505515.1. Classification (GTDB taxonomy): domain Bacteria; phylum Bacillota; class Clostridia; order Oscillospirales; family Acutalibacteraceae; genus RGIG2206. The sequence goes on from CAZDIN010000003.1 coordinate 25,518, forward strand.
GTGCGGCCCGACATGCCGCCTGAAATGCCGACCTCGCCCATCTCAAGACCTGAGATACCGACCTACCCCGTCACTCAGCCCGAGATGCCGTCCATGGTTCCCTCGACCCCCGAGATCACCTCGCCCACCCCCGACCGCATCACAAACGATCGGGGCTACATACAGATAAAAACCTACACCGCGAGGGAGGCTACGCCGGTTGCGAACGCCCTTGTCCTGATCCTGCGTGACGGGGAGCTGGTGTATCAGACTCTTACCGACGAGGACGGCCTGTCGGAGCTTGTTGAATTAGAAACGGTGTCGCGCGACCTTTCAACTGTGGTTGGCAATGCAAAGCCCTTCACCACCTATGATCTGCAGATCACAGCAGAAGGCTACCTGCCCGTCAGAAGTATCGGCGTACCCATCTTCGGCGGCGTGACCTCGGTTGAAAATGTAGCGCTGATTCCTGTCCCTGAGTTTGCGCAGCCAGGAAATGACGAAGTGTATCAGAACACCGAACCCAACCTGTGAGGTGACAGACCATGCCTGTGGAGCCATATATCCCTGAGTTTATCACAGTACATCTTGGCAGGCCGTCCTCGGATGCACGAAACGTGACGGTCAGCTTTCCAAACTACATAAAAAACGTCGCGTCGAGCGAGATATATCCGACATGGCCGGAGAATGCCATTCGCGCGAACATATACGCGCAGATCTCCTATGCGCTCAACAGGATATATACCGAGTGGTACCCAAGTCAAGGCTATGATTTCGATATTACAAACACCACTGCGTTTGATCAGTCCTTCGTTGAGGGCAGAAATATATTTGAAAATGTGTCGATGATCGTCGACGACATCTTCAACAGTTATGTTCGGCGGCAGGGAAACATTGAGCCGCTGTTTACTGCGTATTGCAGCGGAAACGGGGTCAACTGCGAGGGGCTGAAGCAGTGGGAAACGGTGGACCTTGCTGAGCGCGGAATGACGCCGCTGCAGATACTGCAATATTATTACGGCGACGACGTTGAGATCGTACGGAACGCACCCGTCAGGGTCAACAGCCCGTCATATCCGGGACTGCCGTTGCGGCTGGGGGACGCATCCAACAGCGTTCAGCAGCTGCAGCTAAGACTTAACCGCATAGCGCGCAACTACCCCTCGATACCTACCGTATCACAGCCCGATGGAATTTTTGATGCCGAGACCGAAGCGGCTGTCCGAAAATTCCAGCAGGTGTTCGGTCTGACGGTCGACGGCATCGTTGGAAACGGAACATGGTACCGCGTTGCCTACATTTACACATCGATAAAGCGGCTTGCCGAGCTGAATTCGGAGGGGTTGACCTACAGTGATATACCGCAACGCTTCTCCCGCGTGCTGCAGCCGGGGGACAGCGGCGACGAGGTACGCATCATACAGTATTACCTTGCGGTCATCGGTCGGTACTATGACGCGGTGCCTATCGTGGAGGTCGACGGTGTCTACGGCGACGAAACAACAGCGGCGGTCAGGTCGTTTCAGCAGACCTTCGGTCTGACGCCCGACGGCATAATTGGGGTCAACACTTGGAACGATATATACCGCGCCTACCGAGGCATAATTGCAGATCAGAACACCGATCCGTCGCGAGCGGCGCTGTATCCCGGAACAGTCTTGCGCATAGGGTCAAGAGGCGAATATGTGCTTTTGCTGCAGACCTATCTGTCGGAGATATCGAAGGCATTTCCCAGCCTGCCTGACGTCACGCCCGATGGATCGTTTGGCCCTGCGACCGACGCGGCGGTGCGGGCGTTTCAAACGGAGTTCGGCCTGACTCCCAACGGGGTAGTCGGAGTGATAACATGGGACGCGATCGCGTCACTTTATGACGATTTGAGGGATTAAATTGAGGGAGTCGACGATACGCCGCCTGCAAGAAAGACTGCGCCTGATAGCTGATTACGGCGGCAATATGCCGATGGTGACGGTGGACGGAATTTACGACGAGCGGACTGAAAATGCAGTGCGTTCCTTTCAGCATCTTTTCGGGCTTGCTGTAACGGGGCAAATGGATTTTGACACATGGGAGACCCTCAACGACGTCTACGCATTGGTGGTGGAAAGGACGTCTTCGCCTGTACCGCTCCGCCCGTTTTTCAACTGTGACGTTACGGCGAAGGAGGGCGATGCATCTGCTCTTGTGGCGTTGCTTGAGGTCATGCTCAACTCGGTGGCGGACCGCTTTGACAACCTGTTGCATGTCACCGTCAACGGCGTTTACGACCAACAAAAGACCGACGCTGTGCGTGCTTTTCAGCTGACGAACGCCCTTGAAGAGAGCGGCGAGATCGATCTGCGCACATGGAATGCGTTGGCTCGGCTTTATAATCAGGAATTTGAACGGGAGTGCTGAGGCGTGCAAAAGGGTCGATTTTTGAAAAATGCCGTTATCATGACCGCGTCGGCATTACTTCTGCGGACGATAGGTATGTTCTTCCGCGTATGGCTTGCCGACAGCATCGGCTCAGAGGGTATGGGGCTTTATCAGCTGATATTTTCTGTTTATATGCTGGCGGCGACCTTTGCAACGAGCGGCATTTCTACGGCGGTGACGCGGCTTATCGCAGAGGAGCTCGAATGCGGCACCGCGAGGTCGGTCAAACGCATACTTTGGCGTGCGGTAGGGCTTACACTTGCGGCAGGTATCGCGTCGACGGTGCTTGTAGTGGCACTCGCAGACCCGATCGCTGCATGGTGGATAAAGGATATTCGCGCCGCAAGAAGCCTGAGGATATTGGCGTTTTCGCTTCCCTTTATGGGCGTTTCGAGCTGCATACGCGGTTATTTCGTCGCCTGCAGAAGAGTGCTGACCCCCTCGAATGCGCAGCTGCTTGAGCAGTTGGTGCGAATGGGCATCATCTTCCTGATAGTCGGCAGGAGTGCGGCACGCGGACTTGAGTATGCCTGCGCGGCGGTGCTGTTGGGCGACACGGTTGCCGAGGCGGCGTCCTGCGGCTTTATGTACCTTGGATACCTGCGCGACCGCTCTCGTCTTACCGAAAAAATAGGCGCGCGCGCATTTCCGCCCTACCGTGTGACAAAAAAGCTGGTGGCGCTTTCAATGCCGATAATGGCAGGAAAATACCTTACAACTGCACTCAGGACGGTCGAAAGTCTGCTCGTCCCCGATTGCCTGACAAGATTCGGCGGCTCAAGGGAGCAATCGGTCTCCCAGTACGGACTTTTCAGGGGGATGGCGATGCCTGTCATCTTCTTTTTATCGTCGCTGCTTAACGTGCTGTCGACTCTGCTTGTGCCCGAGCTGTCAAGCGCCCTCTCAGCCGAAGGAAAACAGGGGGTCGAATCACCTGTACGCCGATGTGTGCATATAACCCTGACCATGTCATCGATAATCGGCGGAGTTCTTTTCCTCTTCGGCGAAGACATCGGTACCGCCTTCTACGGCAACAGCGAGGTGGGCTTTTATATTCGCTGGCTGGCGCCGCTTGTGCCGCTGATGTACCTCGAGAGCGTCGTCACGGGCATGCTCAACGGATTGGACCAGCAAAAGTATATCTTCATTTATAACGTCGTCGATTCGGTGATCAGGATCGGCCTCATAGTATGGCTTGTGCCGCAGTATGGAATCTTTGGATTTTTGGCAGTCACCTACGTGAGCAACCTGCTGACCTCTGTGCTCTGCCTGATAAGGCTGCTCAAAACAGCGCAAACGCGCTTCAGGACGGTGGATTGGGTGGTGCGCCCGATGCTTTGCACGGCGGCAGCCTTGGTGGTTGGAAGGGCAGCCGCGATATATATGACCGCACTGCCCGTTATATCGCGAGCATTACTTGAGTCCGCCGTATGCGTGGGTGTATATTTGCCGACGGTGTATGTAATGGGCGGTTTTCGCGAATGGAAGGCGGTGCGAACCGTCGTTTCAAACAAGCTTGCACGAAAGCATGTATGACTCCCGTTTTATTCGCCTCTTTAATATAGGAAGCATAGTATATAATACAAGCTGGTAAGGAGGTGAACGTGGTGAACAACCGAAATTATAACAATAACGATCACTGCTGTGATAACGATAACAACAGGAGAAAGGATCTGAGAGGCGAAGGGTGCCGTGTTGACTCCGATTGTTTGAAGTGTCCGCCTGGCCCGACGGGCCCGACGGGTCCGATGGGACCGATGGGACCGATGGGGCCTTTTGGCCCAATGGGACCAAGAGGATTTAACGGCGCAACAGGTCCCACCGGCGCAACAGGCGCGACAGGCCCAACAGGTGCAACAGGTGCGACAGGTCCCACGGGCGCGACAGGCCCCACCGGTGCAACAGGTGCAACAGGTGCAACAGGCGCGACAGGCCCCACCGGCGCAACAGGCGCAACAGGTCCCACGGGCGCGACAGGCCCAACAGGCGCAACAGGCCCCGTCGGCGCGACAGGCCCCACAGGTGCGACAGGGCCAACAGGCGCGACAGGTCCAACAGGCGCGACAGGCCCCACCGGTGCAACAGGTGCGACAGGCGCAACAGGACCAACAGGACCCACCGGTGCAACAGGTGCAACAGGTCCCACCGGCCCAACAGGCGCGACAGGACCAACAGGCCCTTCGGGAGTCGCACTGAACTTTGCGGATTTTTACGCACTCATGCCACCCGATAACTCTGCCACAGTGGCTCCCGGTACAGACGTCAGTTTCCCGCAAGACGGACCTAACAGCGGATCCGGCATTGTCAGGTTAGGGCCGGATTCATTTAATCTGGCTCTGATCGGAACCTATCAGATACTGTTTGAGGTGAGTGTAGACGAGGCAGGTCAATTGATACTGACCCTGAACGGAGGGGACTTGGCGTACACTGTAGTTGGCAGAGCCACCGGTGCTTCGCAAATTGTTGGTATGTCTATCGTGACTACGACGGTCATTAACTCTGTTTTGACGGTTCGGAATCCTGCCGGCAATTCAACTGCACTTACAATTACACCGCTTGCAGGAGGAACCCGTCCTGTTTCAGCGCATCTTGTCATCCTGCAGATAGGATAAACAGGCGCAACTGATACTCTGTAAGCCAAAAGACCATTCTTATCTGCAGGATGGTCAGATCATCCGACTCGTCCTGTGCGATCATGAAAAACCACCCCACCGAGAAAACGACGGGGTGGTTTTGTGTTGCCCCTGAGGTTTCGGGGCGCGGAGTTCATGGCTGCTCCGCAGAATCGTCTTCTGAGGTGAACAGCACAGCAGGCAGAGAGGCATTCTCATTGTCTTGGAAACATTCGACCATACTTTCGTCAGGCGCAATACGAAAGAAATTCTCCCAATCATCAAAATGAATTATCTCCACCACCGGAGGATGAAACGGTTTCTTTTTCTTATCATTTTCCATGCTGTTATCTCCTATAGCACGATTCTTGCTATAATTATAATGCTATAGCATTAAAAAGTCAAGAAAGAGTTTCTATAGGATGTTATAATAATGTTAAAGGTGCTTTATAATAATGCTATAAATTAAATATTGTAGAGGTATAAGGCCATGAATGAGAAGCAGTTTCTTATTGAAATGGGACAGCGCGTGGCAGCAAGACGTAAGGAAATGGGATTGACACAGGAGCAGACAGCGGAAAGGATGAACGTGAGCCTGCAGACCGTTTCTTGCGTTGAACTGGGCAAGAAAGCCATTCGACCCGAAAATCTCGCAAAGCTATGTGCCGTGTTGGAAACGTCGGCCGACCATCTTCTGTTAGGTCGCGCCCCGACAGAGAAGGCAGACCGAAGCAACAAAAAGCTGGCATCGCTAAGTGACGGCCAGCTGCACATGGTAGAATCCTTGATAGACTTTTTCTTACAAAGCACGGAGCAGTAATTGATATGAAAATCTACCTGTAACAACGCACCCCAAAGGTAAAAAACCTTTGGGGTGCATGTGTTTGATCAACCGAAATGTGTTTTGCTACGCTGATAAATTAAAAACATACCAAAACATTATCCTGTCGTTTCGGTCGACGATCACTTAATAATGCCTGACCGTATTCATTCGTTGTTGCGGATAAATTCAGATAATGACGGGCGGCAACGCTCGCCCCTACGGTAAACAGGGTAATTCAGCAAATGAAAGTTTGTGTTACAAAACAGATCGGCTTTTCAATATGGCAAAAATCCTATAACGATCATATTGTACGCGGAAAAGACGACTATGAAAGTATTTGGGAGTATATTGAACACGATCATTTAGAATAAGTGGACTTTAAGATTTCATTAAGTCCTCAAAATTTTGATGACTTTTTCGAAAAAAAGTGCTAATATTCTTATGAGGTGAGAATAATGTTCTTTTTAACGAAAGAAACCGTTCCCGATGGGGTCGGGTTTTCAACCTTTGATATGACCCATCTTCTTTGGCTTTTAGGAGCATTTGGTTCGATTGCGGCGGCTGCGGCCGTCTATCGCAGATCGAGTTATCAAAAGCGTAATATTATGCGGACGGTCGTAGGTGTCCTTGTTGTTTTGTGCGAGATAATCAAGGATATCGTCACGATAGCCGTAGGGGACTTCGGCGTAGGGCATCTGCCCCTCCATCTGTGCGGAATAAACATTCTGCTTGTCGGCTTCGACCTTATCAAGCAGACAAAAACCGTTCGCAATTTTCTTTATTATATAGGTATCCCCGGTGCTATGCTGGCGTTGCTTTTCCCGAACTGGACGGTGCTCCCCTGCGCGAACTTCTTTCATATACACAGCTTTATAGTTCACATATTGCTCGTAATGTATCCGATGATCTTGGTTGCAAGCGGTGAGGTCAAGCCTGATATCAGAACAATGCCTAAGTGTGTTTTGCTGCTTATCGGTTTGGCGATACCTACCTATTTCATAAACCTGATCTTTGATACCAACTTTATGTTTTTAATGTCGCCCGAAACAGGCAACCCGTTAGGGCTGTTTGAACAGTATTTGGGCAGTCATCTTTGGGGCTTCCCGATATTGTTGCCTATCGTAATGTTCGCAATGTATCTGCCGTTGTTTATAGCATCGAAACTGACAAAAATGAAAGAAAAGCCAAAGCCCCAAAAGGTAAAGGTATAAATAAATATACAAAACAAAGACCGCAGTAGCTTTTTTGAGCTACTGCGGTCTAACGTTGTTTAGTCTTTATTACTTCGCGGCTTCCTCGATGGCAACTGCGCAAGCAACGGTCATACCGACCATGGGGTTGTTACCCGCGCCGATAAGACCCATCATCTCAACGTGAGCCGGAACAGAAGAAGAGCCGGCAAACTGAGCGTCGGAGTGCATACGGCCCATGGTATCGGTCATACCGTAGGAAGCGGGGCCGGCAGCCATGTTGTCGGGATGGAGAGTACGGCCTGTACCGCCGCCCGAAGCAACAGAGAAATAGCTGACGCCGTTCTCGACGCACCACTTCTTATAGGTGCCTGCAACGGGGTGCTGGAAGCGGGTGGGGTTGGTGGAGTTACCGGTGA
>CAZDIN010000004.1:0-5668 GCA_964505515.1 uncultured Eubacteriales bacterium
CAAAGGAAGTGCCGCTTCATCGTTAATGGTGTCGATGAACTTGCCGATCATGGAATGCTCGCTGGTGCCGATGAGGTAGAGGTCTTCGCCCTCGATCTTGTACATCATGGCATCCATTTCTTCAAAGGACATGACCCCCGTAACGACGTTGCTGCGGATCATATAGGGCGGAATGCAATAGGTAAAGCCCTTGTCGATCATAAAGTCGCGCGCATAAGCCAGAACGGCACTGTGCAAACGGGCGATGTCACCCATCAGGTAATAGAAGCCTTCGCCTGAAACGCGGCCGGCGGCCTCCTTGTCGATGCCGTTGAACTTCGCCATGATATCGGTGTGATAGGGGATCTCGAAATCGGGGTCGGTCTGCTCGCCGTACTGCTTGACCTCAACGTTTTCGCTGTCGTCCTTGCCGATGGGCACCGACTCATCGATTATGTTGGGGATCTTCATCATAACGTCGTTAAGACGCGCTTCAAGCTCGCCCTCCTTGACCTCAAGCTCCTTGAGCTGATCCGCCTGCTTGGCGACGAGAGCCTTCATTTCCTCTGCTTCCTCGCGCTTGCCCTGACCCATCAGAGCGCCGATCTGCTTGCTGATCTTGTTGCGGTTTGCGCGAAGCTCGCTGGCGGTGGTGTTGGCCTGCAGCTTTTCGTTGTAGAGGGCGATAGCCTCGTCTACAAGGGGCAGCTTGGCATCCTTAAATTTCTTGCGGATGTTCTCCTTTACGAGTTCGGGATTTTCCCTTACGAATTTGATATCAAGCATAAATAACTTCCTCTTCTGCTGAAATTTTCTTTAATAAGGGTATCATATCACCGATCTTGCAGTTTGTCAATGCCGTCAAAGGCGCAGGTGTGCCGATCCTGCGCGAATTTGCGGTGTGATTTTGCGCCAACTGCTTGTATTTTTTTGCACTATATGATATAATGTACCGAAATCGGCATAAAATGTCACACATAATCTGATTTTCAAAGGAATAGGCGGTAAAGGCAAATGAAGCATATTGATATTCGTGAACTTTTTACTAATCCTGAGCCGTACGTTGACGGCTCGGTGGTTATCTGCGGATGGGTCCGTACAGCTCGCGATTCGAAGAACATCGCTTTTATTGAGGTAAACGACGGAACCTACCTGAATAATCTTCAGCTCGTCATCGATAAGGCGAAGCTTGACGAGGCGTCGTATAAGGATGCGCTGAGCGTCGGCACCTCGCTGACGGCTACGGGTAAATTCATCCGCTCGGAGAGAAACGGCTTTGAGATGGAGCTTGAGAGCATTACCGTACTCGGCACCTGCGCTCCCGATTACCCCTTGCAGAAGAAGCGTCATTCGCCTGAGTTTTTGCGTACCATTCCTCATCTGAGGGTGCGTACCCGCTATTTTGAGGCTGTATTTGCAGTACGCGATCAGCTTTCCCACGCTGTTCATAACTATTTCCATAAGAACGGTTACCGCTATATCCATGCGCCTATCATCACCGGAAGCGACTGCGAGGGCGCAGGAGAGATGTTCCGCGTCACCACTCAGCCCTGGGACGCTCCCTATAAGAGCGAGGAGGAGTACTATGCAGATGATTTCTTCGGCAAGAAGGCAGGGTTGACCGTTTCCGCTCAGCTTGAGGGCGAGATGGCGGCTATGGGTCTTGGAAGAATATACACCTTCGGCCCCACCTTCCGCGCCGAGCACAGCAACACCACCCGTCACGCCGCAGAGTTCTGGCATATCGAGCCTGAGATATGCTTTGCCGATATCGACGATGTCATTGAGATAGCTGAGGACTTCATCAAGTCTATCGTCCGCGACGTGATGGAGAACTGCCCTGCCGAGATGGCGTTCTTCGATCAATGGGTCGAAAAGGGCCTTATCGACAAGCTCAACAATATGCTTAACAGCGATTTCGCCCGCATCACCTACACCGAGGCGGTCGATATCCTGAAAAAGTCGGGTCAGGATTTCAAGTTCCCTGTCGAATGGGGCGAGGATCTTGCCACCGAGCATGAGCATTACCTCACCGAAGAGGTCTTTAAGCGTCCCTTGTTCGTGGTCGACTACCCGAAGGAGATCAAGTCCTTCTACATGAAGCAGAACGCCGACGGAAAGACGGTTGCCGCTACCGACCTGCTCGTTCCCGGAATCGGTGAGATAATCGGCTGCAGTGAGCGTGAGGCCGACCTCGGTAAGCTTGAGGAGGCTATGCGCGTGCGCAACATGAATCCTGAACTGTACGGCGAATACCTCGACACACGCCGTTACGGCAGCGTACCGCACAGTGGCTTCGGACTTGGCTTTGACCGTATGATGATGTATATTACCGGCGTGCAGAACATTCGCGATACTTTGCTTTTCCCGCGCACCGTCGGATCTCTGTAAGAAGTTTTTTGAAAGCCTCTGTTGGTCAAGACGGAGGCTTTTTTGTCAAAAAGGAGGGCTTGTAATGCGCAAGGTCGTCGTAGTACTGTTTCTCGCTGCGGCTGTGTGGTTTATGATACCTCTGCTGTGGGGGATATTACATATTGGAATGATATATCCCGCAGTTATGTTTTTGGTTGCCGCGTGGATGATTTCAAACTCTGAAAAGGTGAAAAAGGCGTTTTCGGGACGCTTTCGAAGGGTGGTAAGGGTCGTGCTTGTGCTTGCAATTATAGGGGTGTTAGCGGTGGTCGTGCCGATGGGATTTATGGTCGGCGCGGCATGCAAGACCCCCGAGGATAATGCTACTGTTATTGTGCTGGGCTGTCAGGTCAGGGGAAGTGAACCCTCGCGCATGCTAACCGACCGCTGCAACGCCGCTCTTAAGTACCTGAATGAGCATCCGGATGCTAAGTGCGTTGCATCGGGCGGAAAGGGCAGCGGAGAGGACATCTCAGAGGCTCAGGCTATTCGTAATTACCTTGTTTCTCACGGGGTTAGTGAAGATAGGATATACCTTGAGGACAGGTCGACCAACACATCAGAAAATCTTTCTTTTTCGGCTGAGTTGATACGCGAAAAAGGGCTTAACACCGAGGTCGCCATCGCGTCCGACAACTTCCATCAGCTGCGCGCATCCATCTTTGCAAAACGAAACGGACTCACTCCGTCTGCCATAGGCTGCCCGACCTATTGGTTACTTACGGCAGGCTATTGGACCCGCGAGGTGCTGGCTGTGTATAAGGCGTTGGTTCTCGGATATTAAATGCAAAATTGTATTGCTAAGTGCGGTAATATATGGTATAATCAGCCCGAATAAATCAGGGGGTGCATCTGATGAAAATTCAAATTCTCCAAGACGAGTATTGGTACGGCGGCGCCGGTGTCAGCGGACATCATATGCCGCTCGACAAGGACTCGGAGTTTCATATTGATTATATCAGGAGCAAGTTCCCTGGAATAGGAAGTGATGCTGAGGCGGCGTTTTTCCTTTCGAGCAAGGGCCGCTACATATGGTGTGACGATGCCTTCAAGATCGATTTTGTAAACGGAGAGATCACCGTTGAGGGCGAGCATGAAATAGTTTTCAGCGAGGGACATGAAACCCTGCGCGGCGCCTATCTTGACGCGATGAATAATCACTTCAAGTTCAACGGCGAGATGCCGGCTGCTGAGTTTTTTACCCATCCGCAGTACAATACCTGGATCGAGCTGCTGCGCGACGAAAATCAGGAGGATGTCCTCAAGTATGCTCGCAACATAGTCAAGAACGGAATGCCCAAGGGCATTCTTATGATCGACGGCGGCTGGCAGCGTGACTTCGGCGTTTATGAGTTCGATAAGGAAATATTCCCTGATCCCAAGGCTATGCTGGATGAGCTGCATGAGCTTGGCTTCAAGGTCATGGTGTGGATCAGCCCGATCATCGCCTCTGCAGGAAAGAGATACCGCCTGCTTAAGAGCAAGGATTATCTTATCAAGGATGAGAACGGCAAGCCTGCCGTTCGCGAATGGTGGAGCGGATACTCCTGCTTGCTCGATTTCTCCAACCCTGAAGCGTGTGCATGGTTCGACAGCGAGATCAAGAACCTCATGGCGCTCGGTGTCGACGGAATCAAAATGGACGCAGGCAGCCCTGTCTATTACAACGATGACGATATCACCTACGGAAATGTCACGGGCCACGGACAGACCAACTGCCTGTGCAGGTTTACCGCACAGTATCCTTACAACGAAAATCACGGAACCTGGAACGCAGGCGGTACAGCCGTTGTATCCAGACTTCAGGATAAGCATCACAAGTGGAAGGGAGGGCTTGACCTGCTCCTGCCCGCCACATTGACACAGGGCATCCTCGGATACGCCTATAGCTGTCCTGACATGATCGGCGGCGGCGAGGAGACCTCCTTCTACAACGATGCAAACCTCGACCACGAGCTGTTTATCCGCTGGACACAGGCAAGTGCGCTGCTGCCGATGATGCAGTTCTCGGCGGCTCCCTGGAGGGTACTGACCGAGGAGGAGTTCAAGCTTGTCAACTCGTTCGCCGAGCTGCGTGTAAAGTTCGGCGAGTACATCTGCAACTGCGCAAAGGAGACCTCTGTCAAGGGCGAGCCTATCGCGCGTTACATGGAGTATCAGTATCCTGAACATGATTATGAAAGGGTGACCGACCAGTTCATGATCGGCGACGACCTGTTGGTTGCGCCCGTGCTGACCAAGGGTACTTATTCAAGGGATGTGCTGATTCCCGACGGCGAATGGGAGGCTGATGACGGAGTGCGCTACACCGGCCCGCAGAAGATCACCGTCGACGCACCGCTTGAGAGATTGCCTTATTTTACAAGGGTAAAATAAAGTCATAGATAAAAAACATGACCTTTCAAACGAAAGGTCATGTTTTTTTATGTAATATTTACAACAGAGGGATGCCTGCCTTTTCACATGCCTCGACCGTTTCCTTATCCCAGATGCTGCACTGCACCTCACCGATGTGGGCGCAGCCGAGGAGCAGCATGCAAAGTCGCGACTGACCGATTCCGCCGCCGATGGTGAGCGGAAGCTCGTCGTTGAGCAGCATTTTGTGGAAGGGGAACTCGCGGCGGTCGTTGCAGCCGGATATTTCAAGCTGCTGAGCAAGTGAATCGGCATCGACGCGGATACCCATGCTCGATATCTCAAAGGAGCGGTCGAGCACCTCGTTGTAGAAGAGCAGGTCGCCGTTTAACGCCCAATCGTCGTAGTCGGGAGCGCGGCCGTCATGAGCCTTGCCAGACTTAAGAGCGCCGCCTATCTGCATGATGAAGGCGGTGGGATGCTCCTTCAACAGTGCATCCTCGCGCTGCTTGGAGGTCAGCTCGGGATACCTGTCCTCAAGCTCCTGCGAGGATATGAAATAAACATCGCGGCTGAGGTTAGTGGTAAGCTGAGGATATCTTGTACGCAGGCGGTTGTTGACGTCGCAGATGACGTTGACTATCTGACGGACGGTCTGCTGCAGGTATTCGATGGTGCGGTCCTCGCGCGAAATGATCTTTTCCCAATCCCATTGGTCGACGTAGATGGAATGAATGTTGTCGAGGTCCTCGTCGCGACGGATGGCGTTCATGTCGGTGTAAAGGCCCGAATGCATAACAAAGCGGTATTTCTGCAGAGCCAGACGCTTCCATTTTGCGAGGGAATGTACTACCTGCGCCTCTGCCTTGACGGCAGGGACGTCGAACGAAACAGGACGCTCGATGCCGTTGAGGTCATCGTT
>CAZDIN010000004.1:5678-27354 GCA_964505515.1 uncultured Eubacteriales bacterium
CGTAACAAAAAGCGGAGCTGAAACACGCTTGAGCTTGAGGATGCTCGAAAACTCCTCCTCAAACGTGTGCTTTATCATTCCGATAGCCTTTTGGGTGTCGTAGCTGTCAAGCTGCGGACGGTAGCCCTCGGGTATAAAGATACGGTTCACAAAAAACACCTGCTTTACTAAAAGTGACTGAAAAGAAGATAAATAATACGGTATTATAGCACACTCTTTGGGTTTCGTCAATTATAACCCAACAAACAAAAGGGCATACTGAAAAAGCAAAAGGGCATTATTTGCTCTCACCTGAATCAAGGTCAAGGAAAACGATGTCGTGTTCAGGCACTCGGCTGTCGGCAGGGGGTGGGGTCATATAATCCCCAAAGGCAATACGCAGATAGTCGTCGTAGCCTACGGGAACAGGCATCTGCCTACCTTCGAAGCTGAAGCTTACAGCCGACGCGAAGGCGGCCTTCGGGTACTCCTTTTGCATGTAGTGCGGGCCTGCGCAAAGCTCGGTTATCTTATCGCATTCGGCGATAGAATAACGGCTCATCCGCTTTTCTGCATTGAGCCAGATGCGGCGGCGCGCCCTCTTTGAAGGAACGGCGGCAAGCAGAAGCCTTCCGCCGAACTCAACGAGCTTACCGTGATTAACGGGCACCACCTGAGCAAGAAAAAGAGAATATATCAGCGCGTCAAGCTTTTGCTTTTTGCGGCGCCAGCCTGTCGGACATCCGTCAAGAGGGAAAATATCTATAGCGATGCCGTGGGGCATGTCGATGTCTTTGGTCTGCTCGCGGATGCATGTGGTGTTTTTGTCCACAAGGGTGGTAAATATATTGCCGTAGTCACGGACCTCGTCGGGATGAAGAAGGGCATAGCGGTCGCTGTCCTGCCAAATTTCATGCAACCGCTCGTAATCCTCTCGCGGCATAAAGACGTCGGCATCGTCATCCCACGCGATGAAGCCGCCTTCTCTTATCGCGCCGATGCAGCAACCGCCGCAAAGGTAAAAGAGGAGTCCGTTTTTATCGCAAAAATCCTTAAAGACTTGAAGCATGTCAAGGGTCCTGAGCTGCAGCTTGCGCAGCTCGCCCTCTCTAAAGCAGTAACCCATTTGGTATCACCTCGGTTGATTTACGATGTTGACAGGCTCGCCCTTGAGAAACGCGGCAAGGTTGCTCGCAACGATGTCGATAAGGCGTCGGCGCGCTTCAATGGTTGCCCAGGCGGTGTGGGGAGTTATAATGCAGTTTTTCGCCTTCAAAAGCGGATTATCCTCGCGCATAGGCTCGACCGACACAACGTCGATGCCTGCCCCTGCGATGACACCCTTGTTGAGCGCGTCGCAAAGGTCATTTTCAACCACCGTGCCGCCTCGTGAGGTGTTGATAAGATATGCGGTAGGTTTCATAAGCGAGAGGGAATCTCGGTTGATGATGTTTTTGGTCTGTTCATTGAGAGGACAGTGTAGGGTCAGATAATCACTTCGCTTAAACAGGTCCTCCTTTGAAACTATCTCATAGGGGCAGTCGGCAGGCTTGGTTCTGGTATGAACAATGACCTTCATTCCGAAGGCGTCACCTAATTTTGCAACAGCCCTGCCGATCGCACCGAAGCCGAAAATGCCGAGGGTCTTACCCTTTATCTCCTGCATCGGCTCGGTCAGGTAGGTAAAGGCGGCGCTTTTGCACCATTCACCCGAGTGAACGGTGTCGTTGTACCGCGTAAGACTGACCGACAGGCCTAAAATGAAGGCAAAGACCTGTTGCGCTACCGAATCGGTGGAGTAGGAGGGGGCGTTGGCAACGTGGACGCCGTGCTCATTTGCGGCATCAAGATCGACGTTGTTATATCCCGTTGCAAAGAGGCCGACGTATTTCAGGTCGGGACAGCTTTCAATGACATCACTATCGATGACCGCCTTGTTACAGATGATAGCGTTTGCATTTTTTGCGCGCGCGATAAGCTCATCCTTTGACACAAGGTCGTAAACCTCAGTATCCGCCAAGGATAGAATCGGGCTGAGGTCAACGTCATTTTCCGCAACAACTGTGCAACGGTCAAAAATTACGGTTTTGAACATCGTCCATCCCTCCTGTTCCTACTTATTGTAATGCAAAAGGCAAACGGATGCAATAACTTTTCCGTATATTCTCATACAAATTCCAAAAGATAAGGAAAATATCATCTGCAAAAAAAGGAGGCTGCCTATATGTTCAAGAGAGGTGCGGGGATCCTTCTGCCGATAAGCGCGCTTTGGAGTGAGGGCGGCATCGGTACACTCGGTGAGGCGGCGTATGAGTTTGTGGACAGGCTTGCTCAGGCAGGGCAGACCTATTGGCAGGTCCTGCCGCTCGGACCCACAGGAGAATCGGGCAGTCCGTATCAGCCTGACTACGCTCTTGCAGGCAACCCGTTTTACATCGACCTGAACAGGCTGCATCGCGTAGGGCTTCTGCGAAAAAACGAGATGCCTGTCAACGCAGGGCGTTTCGTCAACTACGGACAGATATGCCGCGAGCGGCCGCGATTGCTTCATGATGCTTTTTTGCGGTTTCGAAGAAGTGACGGCATGGACGAGTTTTGCCGCGAAAACGCCGAGTGGCTTGACGATTACGCGCTGTTCCGGGCGCTGAAAAAGCACTTCCGCGGTGCAGATTTCCGCAGCTGGCCCGAAGAGGTGCTTCACCGCGACAGGCAGGCGCTTGAGCGGCTGAGGGAAGAACTGGATCAGGACGTCCGCTTTTGCAAGTTCTGTCAGTACGCATTTTTTACCGATTGGTACGCTCTGCGCCGTTATGCAAACGAGGCAGGGGTTAAGATCATCGGTGACCTGCCGATATATGTTTCGCCTGAGGGTGCGGACGTGTGGCTGCATCCCGAACAGTTTGACGTGGACGCTGACCTTCGCTTGACGAGGGTCGCGGGAGTGCCGCCCGATGAATTCTGCAAGGACGGGCAGAAGTGGGGCAATCCCCTCTACAACTGGGAGGTCATGGAGAGCAACTCTTTCGCTTGGTGGCGAAGACGCATGACACAGGCTTCGCTGATGTATGACGCGGTGCGGATCGACCATTTTATCGGGTTCGCAAGGTACTATGCTATACCTGCGGACAGTCCCGACGCGCGCAGCGGCCGTTGGCGCAGAGGCCCTGGCATAAGGCTCACACGCGCGCTTGATGAGGTGCGCGGCGACACCGACCTGCTTGCAGAGAATCTCGGCGTAATTCATCCGACTGTGGAGAGATTGCTTGAGCGCACCGGCTATTACGGCATGAACGTCATGCAGTTTGGATTTGACGGCTCGCCCGACAACCGACATCTGCCTCATAACGCGCAGAAAAAGACCGCCGCATATATTTCGACCCACGACAGCGATACCGCGATGGGCTGGATAGGCAAATGCTCGCCGGATGAACAGACTCTTGTTGCGGATTATATAGGCGCACGCAGCCGAAATCAGATGCACGATTGCCTGATCCGTGCGATTTATTCGCAGGTCAGCGACCTTGCAATATTGCAGATGCAGGACGTGATAGGGCTTGGGTCGTCGGCAAGAATGAACACGCCCGGCACTGCTACGGGCAACTGGCGCTGGCGTATGGCGCGGCATGAGTTCAGTGATGCGCTTGTGCAAAAGCTGAGGTCATTGGCGACCCTGTACGGTAGATAAATTTTATAACAAAAGGGAGGAACCTTAATGTCAAAATTTGAAACGACCGTCAAAAACGATCTTGCAAAAACAGGACGCAGTATCGAAACGGCATCGGTGGGTGAGCTGTATACGGCGGTGTCGCGCGCGGTCGTGGGTCAGGTCGCAGCCAAATGGTGCAGACCCCGAAAGAAGAAACAGGCCGCATACCTGTCTGCAGAATTTCTGATCGGCAGAAGCATCTACAGCAACCTGCTTAACGCCCGTCTTGATGCGCGGTTTCATCAGCTTATGAAGGAGCACGGGGTAGGCTCTGACGTGTTTGAAAGGATAGGCGACCCCGCACTCGGCAACGGAGGCTTGGGAAGACTTGCGGCGTGCTATCTCGATTCGGCAGCAAGCGTAGGGCTTAATATGAACGGCTACGGAATAAGGTACAGATACGGACTCTTTTCTCAACGCTTTGATAACGGATTTCAAAAGGAGACCGCAGACGATTGGCTGCGCTTCGGCGACCCATGGAGTACGCGGCGGGAATCGGAGGCGGTCGAGGTAAAGTTTCGCGACGGAGCAGTTACTGCGGTGCCGTACGATATGCCCGTCATAGGATACGATCAGAAGACGGTCAACACCCTGCGGCTTTGGCAGGCGGAAAGCAACGAGCCTTTTAATTTTGACCTGTTCGACCGGCAAAAGTATGATAGGGCGGCAAGAAAACGCCTCAAAGCTGAGCGCATCAGTGACGTGCTTTACCCCAATGACAGTACCGACGAGGGCAAAAAGCTGCGTATAAAGCAGGAATACTTTTTAGCCTCGGCATCCCTGCAGGATATGCTCAAAAAATGTGAGGGCAAGCCCATCGACCGCAAATTTGCCATTCAGCTCAATGATACACATCCGGTGTTTGCGATCCCTGAGCTGATCCGTTTGCTCATCGGCAAGGGCGTGGAATTTGACGAGGCGCTCAAGATAGCGCGCCGCACCTTCGCTTACACAAACCACACAGTAATGCCCGAAGCCCTCGAAACATGGCATGAGCATCTGATAAACGCGACCGTTCCGCAGCTTATGCCGATAATCCGACTTTTGCAGGAGGCGTTGCGAAAGGAGCTTGCCGAAAAGGGTGTGACCGATCTTGAGGGCTACGATCTGCTTGAAAACGACCGCATTCATATGGCGCGAATGGCGATGTTCGTTTGCCACAAGGTCAACGGAGTAGCACAGTTGCACACCGATATCCTGCGCACCGACCTGTTCAGGCACTGGGACAGGATATACCCCGACCGCATCGTTAACGTCACTAACGGCATTACCCAACGCAGATGGCTGAAGCTCTGCAACCCTGAGCTGACCGAGCTTATCTCTACGCGCATCTCGGAGGATTTTATAAAAGAACCCGAGCGGCTGACAAGGCTCAGGGAACTGTCGGAGGATGAGGAATTCCTTGCCCGACTTAACGGCGTAAAGCAGGTCAAAAAACAGCAGCTTGCCGATGTCATCGCGCGCAGAGAGGGCAAGGTCATCCGCACCGACGCGATGTTCGACGTGCAGATAAAGCGTCTGCATGAATATAAGCGGCAGTTTCTCAACGCCTTGGCGATACTCGACACCTATTATCGCGTCAAGGCAGGCGAGTGGAATGATTTTGAGCCAACGGTGTATATCTTCGGAGCCAAGGCGGCGCCGGGCTACCATCGCGCAAAAGCGATAATCAAGATGATCCATGAGATAGGTGCGCTTCTTGAAAGGGATGAAGAGGTGCGTGAAAAGATGCAGTTGGTCTTTGTGACCGACTACAACGTGTCCTACGCCGAAAAGATCGTTCCGGCGGCGGACATCAGCGAGCAGATATCTTTGGCAGGCACCGAGGCGTCGGGCACGGGAAATATGAAGCTTATGCTCAACGGTGCATTGACCTTGGGCACCTATGACGGCGCGAATGTTGAGATCGTCCGACAGGCAGGCGAGGAGAACAACATCATCTTCGGCATGAGGGTCGACGAGGTAGAGCGGCGTCGCGATTCCTATGACCCGAGGGAAATAGCGGAGAAGGAGCCTCGCCTTGCGCGAGCGTTGGATGCGCTTATCAACGGCACCCTTGACGACAACGGCACGGGCGTCTTCCGCGAGCTTTACGACTCTATCCTTTACGGTGGCAACGGACAGAAGGCTGATCCCTATATGGTGTGTGCGGACTTCGCCGCCTACTGTCAGGCGAAGGAGACCGCTAACCGACTCTGGCATGACCAACGCGAATTTGCGAAGAAGCGGCTTGCGAACATTGCGGCGGCAGGCTACTTTTCAAGCGACCGTTCGGTGAAAGAATATAACGAATTGATTTGGAGGCTTTAATATGTTCAAAAGAATTATAAGTGTTTTCATGTGTGCACTGCTCGCTGTGAGCATGACTGCATGCGGCAGAACCAACACCAACAACGGCACCAAGGTGTCCCTCAAGGTTTGGGGAGCACAGGAGGATCAGGCGTTGCTCAAGAAGATGATAAACGAGTTTCAGGATGAGAACGATGATGTGGATTATGACATCACCCTCGGTGTCGTAGGCGAAAAGGATGCGCAGGCAAAGATCCTCGAAGACCCTGCTGCAGCCGCAGACGTTTTTGTTTTTCCCGACGACCAGCTGCTTGACCTTGTAAACGCGGGTGCGCTTTACGAGATAACGCGCAACAAGGATTCGATTAAGGAAGAGAACCTTGCGGGAGCGTATGACGCCGCCTGCGTGGGCGATGCGCTTTACGGCTATCCTATGACGGCGGACAACGGATATTTTCTTTACTATGACAAGAGCGTAGTGTCTGAGGAGGAAGCCCAAAGCCTCGACAAGATACTTGCCGCCTGCAACACGGCAGGAAAGAAGTTTTATATGGATATCTCAAACGGTTGGTATGCGGCATCCTTCTTTCTTGCGGCAGGCTGTTCGGTGGGCCTTGACGACAGCGGAAAGCAGACCTGCGACTTCAACAACGCCAACGGCGTAAAGGCAGGCGAGGCAATCAAGGCGCTTTGCGCTGACAACGCGTTTATTACCGGCGACGATGCAATATTCACAGGCGGAATGGGGGACACCATCGCCGCAGGCGTATCGGGAACATGGAACGCGTCTGCCGTGTCCGAAAAGCTCGGCGAAAATTATGCCGCCGCCAAGCTGCCGACCGCTAACATCGGCGGAGAAGAAATTCAGCTCAAAAGCTACGCAGGCTACAAGCTTCTCGGTGTAAATTCGGGCACAAAGGAGCCTCTCGAAGCTATGAAACTCGCCGAGTTTCTGACCAACGAGGACAACCAGCTGCTGCGTTTTGAAGAACGCGAGATGGGTCCGTCCAATGCCGAGGCGGCTCAAAGTGACAAGGTAAAGAACAATATCGCTCTTGCCGCACTTGCAAAGCAAAACGAGTTCGGTATATCTCAAAGAGGAATCAAGAGCACCTTCTGGAGTCCTGTTGAGGCGTTCGGTACCACGATGGAAAACAAAGATTATTCAAAATCGGTGCAGGCATTGCTTGACAGCATGGTGGCTGACATCACAGCCCAATAATTGCCTGCAGAAAGGAGCGGACCAATGGATATCGTAAAGGGATCCAAAAGTCCCGCTGAAAAAACCGCATCATCATTGGGTCGTGTGCTCATTGCCTTTCCCAAAGCGGTAGCAAAGGGCGTCATGCTGATACTGCGATTTATAGCGTCTGTCACAACCTCGGTTGCGGTAGCGCTGGCAGATCTGGGCAGAGCTATGCTTCGCGGAGATTGGGCTACCCGTATCAGCTTCGTTATAATGGGATTCTACGGTTTTGTGCGCGGACAGGTCGGACGCGGCGTGTGTTTTTTGGTGGCACAGGCGGCTTATATATGGTATATGATCTCATTTGGCGGAAGGTACCTTGCGAAGTTTTCGACCCTCGGCACTCAGACGCAGGGCAAGGTGTTTGACGAAGAAAAAGGGATATATATCTATACGGCAGGGGACAACTCGATGGAGATACTGCTGTTTGGCACTGTCACCATCGTTTTGACGGTCATTTTTGCGATACTGTGGGTGTCCTCCGTCCGAGCAGCATACCGCGCCTGCCTGATGCGTCGAAACGGCACGCGCCTGCCGACAACCTCACAGGACCTGAAGGAGTTGGTCGGAAAGAATTATCACGCGACCCTCCTGACCGTTCCAAGCCTGCTTGTCGGTGTGTTTACCGTTTTACCCCTTATCTTCATGGTGCTGATGGCCTTTACTAACTACGACAAAAGCCATCAGCCGCCCGGCAACCTCTTTACCTGGGTGGGATTTGAGAATTTCAAGGACATGTTCGGCTCAAACCCGAAGATAAGCTATACCTTTTTGCACCTGCTTGGGTGGACGCTGGTGTGGGCGCTGTTTGCGACCTTCACAAACTATATCCTCGGAATGATACTCGCTCTGCTCATCAACAAAAAAGGCATCAGGTTCAAAAAGATGTGGCGGCTGATCTTCATAATCACGATCGCCGTTCCGCAGTTCGTGACCCTCATGCTGATGAGTCAACTTTTGCACGATCAGGGGGCGCTGAATGTGCTGCTGAAAAACCTTGGACTGATAACCGAGTCGGTTGGATTTTTGAGCAACGCGACCCTCGCTCGCGTGAGCGTCATCGTCGTCAACATGTGGATAGGCATACCCTATTCCATGCTCATTACAAGCGGAATATTGCTCAATATCCCCGAGGATCTGTATGAGGCGGCACGCATCGACGGGGCAAATCCTGTGCAGGCCTTTTTCAAGATCACCCTGCCGTACATGCTGTTTGTTACAACACCCTATCTCATTACGCAGTTTGTCGGCAACATCAACAACTTCAACGTGATATATCTGCTGACAGGCGGAGGTCCGCTCACCCTTGAGTATTATCAGGCCGGCAAGACCGACCTGTTGGTGACCTGGCTCTATAAGCAGACCGTTCAGGAGCAGAATTATAACCTTGCGGCAGTTATCGGTATAGTGGTGTTTGTTATCACCGCCCTGATGTCGCTTATAGTTTACAATAATTCAGCCGCCGTCAAGAAGGAGGAGCAGTTTTCATGATAAAGAGCTATTCTCTGCAAAAGAAGCTCACCAACGCCATCGTTTACGGCGTGTTGACTCTGCTTGCTCTGATATGGATCGCGCCGATAGTATATCTTATCATACTCTCCTTTCGCAAAGAGGGCGGTGCCTATACCTCCTACCTGCTGCCTAAGGAATATACCCTCGACAACTATAAACTTTTGTTTACCGACACATCACTGTTCAACTATCCGCAATGGTATGCGAATACCCTGTTGGTAGCCGTGCTGTCCTGTATCATCTCGACTGTGATGATCTTGATGATAAGCTATGCCTTCAGCCGCTTGAGGTTCCCTTCGCGCGCAAAGTTCATGAATCTCGGGCTGATACTGGGCATGTTCCCCGGCTTCATGTCGATGGTGGCGGTATATCATCTGCTGAAGGTGATGGGTCTGGCACAGTCGTTGCTCTCCTTGGTGCTGGTCTACTCGGCGTCGAGCGCCCTCGGATATTTCATTGCAAAGGGATTTTTCGATACCATTCCGCGCTCTCTGGATGAGGCGGCGACCATCGACGGCGCGAACAGAAACCAGATTTTCTGGAAGATCATTCTGCCCCTGTCGAAGCCCATCGTCGTTTATACGGCGCTGACGTCCTTCATTGCGCCTTGGGCGGACTTTATCTTCGTCAGCGTTATCATGAAGGACAACTACGATAATTTCACCGTGGCGCTGGGCCTATATCAGATGCTGTCGCGTGAAAATATATACCGATACTTTACAAGATTCTGTGCAGGCGCGGTGCTTGTCGCAATTCCTATCACTCTGCTTTTCATGATACTGCAAAGGTACTATGTCAGCGGCGTAACGGGCGGTGCGGTAAAGCAGTAGCGCAGACCTACGGTAAAAGGGGATGGCGACGTGGAGGCAATTTTGTGGATACTTGCGGCGGCGGGTCTGCTTGCAGGTGTGGCGTCAGCGGTGATAACGAGGTTTTACCGAGTTGCGTTTGTGCGCAACGAGGAGGAACACGCCGACATCAACACCCTCGGCAAGCCGTGGGGCACATATCTTGAACAGATAACAGAAGGCATCGAGTGGCTGCACCGGCACACCAACGAAACAGCACGGATCACCTCGTTTGACGGACTAAAGCTTTCTGCGTGGGTAGTCGGGCAGGAGAATGCTCGGGGGACCGTGCTGATGTGTCACGGATACCGATCGCGCGGTTTTCTTGATTTCAGCTGTGCTTTTGAGTTCTTCTACGAGCAGGGGCTTAATCTCGTTGTTATTGAACAGCGAGCCTGCGGAAACAGTGAGGGGAAGACGATCACCTTCGGCATAAATGAAAGCAGGGACGTCAGAGCGTGGGTGGATTGGGCGCAGGAGCGGTTCGGAGCAGAAGGTCCGCTGATCCTTGCAGGAGTGTCGATGGGGTGCGCGGCGGTCATCATGTCGATTGCGACGGGGCTGCCCGACGGTGTTTCGGGTATAATTGCCGATTGCGGATACACTTCTGCGTGGCGTCAGCTTGCCTATGTGCTGAAAAGGGACTACGGTCTGCCGCCTTTTCCCGTTCTGCACCTTGTAAACCTTCTGTTTAAGCGGCGCACGGGATGTGACCTGCGTGAGCCTGACACCCTGCCGATACTGCGAGAGTGTGACATTCCCGTGCTCTTTATTCACGGCGGTGCCGACAGGTTTGTGCCTACCGATTGTTCGATCGAGGGCTGGCGTGCCTGTGCCGCCGACAAGGACATCCTGATAGTCGAAGGCGCTGCTCATGCGACAAGTGCTATCGCCGATCCAAAGCAGTACCGCAAAAAAGTCAAGACGTTTCTTGACAACGTTCTTGGGTAATTACGCTTTATTACGCAGGTTGCGTCTGCTTGTTTTGACCGTTTTACGTCTGATCATCTGACAAAAATAAAAGAGCGCCGATAAACAGAAATAAATCTGTTTACTGACACTCTTGGTTGATAATTTCAGTTCGTCGCGCCGATGCGCTGTTGACCGATAGGTTCAATTCTTGGTGTGAATTTTATTAAGTTTTTAGTCTTGCAGCGGTCGCCGTTCGGCTTGCGATGGTTGCACATTATCGACAGCTCGCCACTTGTGATTGGCGCCATCTCAAACGCAAGGATCGCACCGCACTCTTTACATCGTATCTTTTTCAATCGATATATACCTCTGACTCAAGCTCTTTTTTATGATATTCAGCATAATCTTTTATGAAACGAGTTTTTATATCTTCAGGCGTATCAGGCTTGAAATAAATCAAATAGTCGTCTTCGATTACCAATGAGCCTTGACCGATTTCGCGGTTTTTTTCAAGACCCTTTGGAAAAATGGCATAATAACCACTGGCATACGGAAACAAAGATTTTGGGTTGTAGCCGTCTTTTAACATTTATTTCAGCTCCCTCATAAAATATTAAACGATTTTTTTACCTATGGACGATTTGCTCTTTCCGTAATAACAATTTCCAAAACTTTGTGCAATAAGTTCTTTTGGGTTTTCGATAGTACATGACCCTAGTTGTTCAGCGCATAAGTTTTGAATTTGTTCAAAGCTTTCGTCATCAAAAGCGACAAGGTAAGCTTCCTGAGATATTTTATTATAATAGCTATCAAAAATTTTCAAATCCACTTCCCCAAGAGGTTTACCATACGGAATTTTAGCACGTTTCAACGCCAAGGCATCGTGTCTTTTTCGTAGATGCATTTGAAGTTATCGTTCATACCTACATCTCTAATCCTTTTTCAGCTCTGCTATTTACCCGCTGCATTGCCTCCACAGCCTCAGGTGGTGCTTTATCCGTCGGGACATACCCTTCCCCAGGGACCTCCTCATACCAATCAAAGTGTGTTATGAAGATATTTAAATCTTTGTTCACTCTCACAAAAGCACACCTCCTAATATATCTTTGCAAAGTTTTTGAGTGATTTCGTCTTTGCTATGAGAACCCGATATAAGCTCTGGTAACAATTCTACCTTTGAGTTTTTATAATATACCAAAGCATAGTTCGAAATATGTGTCGAAACAAATTGGTTCAAATTCATCCTATCATCCATTGCGAACTTTAGAACTTCTTTCTCTGTCAATCGAACAATGTTGGGTTGACGCTTTGATATTACATGTCCAACTTCATGAAACGGGATCACTCTGTAATCTGTGCCCTTAACAAAAAGTTTTTCATCAACAGCCTCGGAATATTTCTTGGCCAAAAACGCACTATCATCATATATGCGCTTGTTTAGAACTATGGTCTTTCCACGTGTTACCGCAAAGTCGTCTGTGTTTTTTAGATCTTCATACTTTAGAACAATGTCTTTTACTTTGGTTTTAGGCAAAATATCGTTTTTTATAGAAGCAAGATCTTGCACAAGTTCGTCAAGAACTTTTTCGCTACCACAATAGCCATCAAAACCACCACAAACTCCTTGAGACGAAAACTTAAAGCCTAATTCATGAATTCTCTGTTCAAACGCGGCAAGAGTTTCTTTCGAAATTTTTTGACCTGGCTTGGGCAAAATAGTATCGCTACCAACAGAGCTCATTCTCATTATACCACTTCTGCCGCCATTTTCAAGGGCTTTAGAGTAATTCTTAGCAACTTTTGAACCACTTGAAGCACTGATTGAGCGCATCTTTTCGGGCTGAGCCTTGATGCCGGTCTGTTCGGCGATAGAATTATACTTCTCGTTTATCGCCTTTAAGCGTGCGCGGCATTTTCTTGCACCTTCCGCGTCACCCTTACACAGCCTTGACGGACTGCTTGGCTGATGCTATAATGTAACCGTAATATTATATTTTAGGAGTTGCATCACATGGACAGACAGGTGATAAGATTTAAGAAGCTTGACAGCCGCGCGGTCACCCCGACCTATGGCACGGAATTTTCTGCAGGAGCCGACCTTTATGCCCTCCTCGACGAGCCGCTTGAGATACCTGCGCACCAAACGCGGTTTGTGCATACAGGCATCGCGGTGGAGATACCCGTCGGCATGGTGGGCCTTGTCTTTGCGAGAAGCGGACTTGCCTGCAAGCGAGGGCTTGCACCTGCAAACAAGGTGGGTGTCATCGATGCCGACTATCGCGGTGAGATAATGGTGGCGCTTTGCAACCACACAAGTGAGCTGCAGACCATAGACGTCGGCGAGAGGGTGGCACAGATGGTTATAACTCCTTTTGTTCCTGCCGTTTACGAGGAATGTGAGGAGCTGTCGGACACCGTCCGCGGAGAAGGCGGCTTCGGCTCAACGGGAACTAAATAGATAAAATATTCAAAAAGGTCGATCCCGACAGAACGGGGGTCGACCTTTTGCGTTAACAAAAACTGCCTTAAGGACATACTGTGTAATAAGCCGCAGAATGCGGTTTGACCTTAATTATAACAAGAGAAACGGAGAGGAACTCTTTTGAATATGCACAGCATGACGGATATGGATATGCCTGCTACTGAGGGCGCAAGGCCTATCAAAGATGCAGTGTTGGCGATGGCGTATGTTCCTATTCAGGAATACGGAGTCTTGTATGACGAGGCGGACGCGCTTGAGGCAGGCACCCTGTTCCCCGATCTAGACAAACCCTTCCTTGGAAAGAAGGCGTTCAAATGAGCGATAGAGAAGAACTGCTAAGGCGCATTTCCGCCGCCCAGTTTGCCGCATGGGAAAACCATCTGTTTTTAGACACCCATCCCAACGATGAATTGGTTTTGCAGAACATGATGCGGTACCGCAAGGAAGCCAACAAGCTTATCAGCGAGTTTGAGAAGAAATACGGACCGCTCACAGTGTCGGACGTCTACGGCGATACGCGGTTTGCGTGGCTTGATTCACCGTGGCCGTGGGAGCCTTATAAGGAGGGCGACAGATAATGTTTAGTTATGAGAAAAAGCTTCAGTATCCTGTCAAGATAGCAAACCCCAACCCGATGCTTGCGAAGATCATAATCACCCAGTACGGCGGACCCGACGGTGAGTTGGGTGCCAGCTTGAGATATCTGAGTCAGCGCTTTTCGATGCCGTATAATGAGCTTAAAGGCCTCCTGACCGACATCGGCGTGGAAGAGCTCAGTCACCTTGAAATGATAGGCACCATCGTTCATCAGTTGACCAGAAATCTTAACGAGGACGAGATCAAAAAGCAAGGCTTTGCCGACTACTTCGTAGACCACACCGTCGGCATTTATCCGCAGGCGGCAAGCGGCACTCCGCACACAGCCGCATATATCGCCGTAAAGGGCGATCCCATCACCGACCTGCACGAAGATCTTGCAGCAGAGCAGAAGGCGCGCACTACCTATGACAATATTCTGCGCCTTTGCGATGACCCCGATGTGCGTGATCCCATCAAGTTCCTGCGTCAAAGGGAGCTTGTACACTATCAGCGCTTCGGTGAAGGATTGCGCTTGGTGCAGGATAAGCTCAACGACCGCAATTTCTATGCCTTTAACCCTGCCTTTGACAAGAAAAATTAGATACAGAAAATCGGCGACCGCATCATATCGGCCGCCGATTTTCTGTGTCGCGGGCTAAAATCCTATTGACTTGCCATAGCAAAATGGTATAATGAAAAAGACTTCTGATAGGATGTGATGATGATGAATCTCAAGGATATTGTTAGGCAAATGACACTCGAGCAGAAGGCTCTGCTTCTGACGGGTGCGTCGAGCATGACGACCGCCGAGTTTGAGGAGCTTGGCGTGCCGCGCAAGAATCTCGCCGACGGCCCCCACGGCGTTCACTCAAAGGTGGGCGGTGTCGAGCGTTGCGGTCATTGCTATCCGTCTATGTCCTTGCTGGGCAACTCTTGGGACAAGGAGCTTGCGTATGAGAACGGGCGTGCCATCGGCAACGATTGCATTGACCTTGGCATCGACATGATACTGGCTCCGGGCATTAACATCAAGCGCAACATGCTTTGCGGCAGAAACTTTGAGTATGTTTCGGAGGACCCCATCCTTGCAGGTGAAATGGGTGCGAGCTACATTCAGGGCGTGCACAGCACAGGTGTCTGCACAAGCCTGAAGCATTTCGCCGCCAACAATCAGGAGACTCTGCGCGAGCGCATCAGTGCCGAGATCGACGAGCGCACCCTGAGGGAGATATATCTGCGCGGATTTGAGATCGCCGTTAAAGAGGGAAAGCCCACCAGCGTTATGTGTTCGTATAACAAGCTCAACGCCATCTGGACAAGTGAGAACAAGTGGCTGTTGACCGAGGTCCTGCGCGACGATTGGGGATATGACGGTTTTGTTGTGTCCGACTGGGGCGCGGTACATAATCAATGCAAAGCGTTGATGGCTGGGTTAGACCTTAACATGCCGACAAATACGAACATCGTCGAGCAGGTCAAAAAGGGGATCGAGGACGGCCGCCTGACGACCGAGCAGTTGGATATCGCTGTTGAGCGTGTGTTGAAGTTCTCGATGATGCCCAAGGCGGCGCCCATCGACTACGACGACGCCGCACAGCACCGTGCGGCACAAGAGGTCGCCGCAGGCAGCATCACCCTACTCAAGAATGAGAACGGTCTGCTTCCGCTCGATAAGAATAAGATCAAGAAGATATGCGTCGTCGGCGAGCTCGCCGCGAGGCCTCTTATCAACGGACACGGAAGTGCAGAGGTCATAGTTGATGAAGCGGACGTCGACTCGCCGCTTGAGTGCTTGCGTAAGGCGCTTGACGGAGTACAGGTCGACTATGTCGAGGGACTTAAGAACAATCTGGCGCCGAGCGCGCATTTTTGGAGCGTTCATCGTGAGCTGGAGTGGCCTGCAGATATTGGCAGTTATGACGCTGTTTTGTTCTTTGTCGGCTACCCCGAGGCCAACGACACAGAAGGAATCGACCGCAAGATGACCGAGTTTACGGGCTATGTTGATTTCTATATTGAACGCTTGAGACTTGCTAATCCCAGACTTTGCGTAGTGATGCAGACGGGCGGTGCGGTGCTTCGTCCGAACTGGGAATTTGCCGCAAAGGCTTTGCTCCAGATGGGATATGCAGGAGAGGGCGGCGGTCAGGCAATAGCCGATGTTCTTACAGGCGCTGTCAACCCGTCAGGTAAGCTGAGCGAGACCTATCCTGTTGAGCTGCGTACGGATTATGACCGTTTCGGAAACGGCATGAACGTGAGCTATGCTGAGGGCTGGAGGGTCGGCTATCGCTATTACGACGAGCATCCCGAAAAGGTGTGGTACCCCTTCGGCTACGGCCTGTCCTACACATCCTTTGAATACAGTGACCTCGCGGTTGATCAGAAGGAGGACAAGGTGCTCGTCAGCTTTAAGCTTACCAACACAGGCGACCGCGACGGTGCAGAAGTGGTACAGGTCTATGTCGGCGATCCCGTGTCGATCGTTTCAAAGCCGAAAAAGGAGCTGCGTGCATTTGACAAGGTCTTCCTTAAGGCAGGCGAAAGCCGTACTGTTGATATTATCCTTGAGGAAAAGGATTTTGCATACTACAACGTCATGCTGCACGATTGGGTGGTAGAAAACGGACAGTACGACATTCTTGTTGCGGCATCCGCACATGACGTCCGACTGAAAGGAAAAGTCTTCTTCAACGACCCCGAATGCTACACCCTGCAGAAAGAGTCCTTCGCTCAGATAGGATAAAACTTAAGAGCAAACCGCCCTCGCTTCATTAGAAGCGAGGGCGGTTTTTGTTTATTCGTTTTCAGGCTTTTCCTCAGGCTGTTTTGTTTCGGTATCGAAATCGAAATTCATTAGCTCAAGGTCAAGCAGGTCATCATCGTCGGTCTGAATTGCGCCGGTCTTGTCACGCTTATTTCTTCTGCCTTTGAGAAGGCACACAAGGATCAACGCAACGGCAAGCCCGATCATAACCACCCCTGCGGCTATAGCAAGCCAAAGCACATTGTCTGCCATCCAGCCGAGCGGACCTTCAGGCTCAACGGGTGCAGGTTCTGCCTGCGTCGGCAGGTCCTCACGCTCAAAGTAACGCTGAAGGGTTCCTTCCTTTGCGTCGTAGAGATAGAAGCCGGCGTAGTCACCCGTTCCGCAAAGGTACACTGCATAGAAGCTGTCGTCCTGAGTGGATCTCCACGCCGTAACAGGAAGGTCGCCGATGGACAGCTCGGCGGCTGTGAACTCATCGGGAACACCGACGTTGCGCGGTTTGTCGAGCAGGATGTAGGTGGTTCCGCCGACCGTTACGGTAGCGTATTTGGTAAAGGATATGCTCTCGTTGTTGTAGATATAGAAGCTGCTGCCCTCGTCACCGCTGAGGTAAAGCATAACGATGTCCGCATCGTTCTTGACACACACCACGGTGGAGTCGTTGATGACCTGCTCGGAAAGCCGGAAGCCTGCAGGCATCTCAACACCGCTGAGGTCCTCGATGACCGTCATCTGCACGTCACCGACGGTTACCTTAATGTCGGCAACCACGGGCGGCTCAGGCTCAGGTTCGGAAGCGGTAACGGAGGAGGTTTGGCCTTCTGCTGCCTGACGTGTAATTTTGACTGTGTATTTTTTTGTCGTACCGTTGGGGGCGGTGACGGTTATTACACGGGTATTTGTGCCGACCGAAAGGGAATCGTTGCCCGAAATGGCAGTCTTGGCGTCCTTGTCGGCGGCAACCGCGGAAACGGTCACCTTGGTGACGCTGTTGGGTACGGTGACCGAATAGTTGGTGGTGTTTGCCGAGAAGGCAGGGGAGAGGGTGCCCGAGGAGACCTTCAGGGACGAAAGGTTTGCGTTACCCGAAAGCACGACAGGCGCCGAAACGGTAACGTTTGCCGAGGCAGACGACGGGTCAAGCGCTTCTTCATTGAAATTCGTGACCTCGATCGTGCTGAATGAAATGGAGGAATTACCTGCCGCCTTTGCAGTAAAGGTCAGCGTAAATATGAAGGAGGCGGCGTTGTCCGCAGACGACCATTTTGTCAATAGAACGCTGCCCGCGGTTCCGTATGCATCGTCACCCGAGACAAACTCGATTATCGACGGGTCATAGGTCAGCCGCCCGTCGACACTTCCTATCGCGGTGGCGGACACCTTTACTGTAACCGTAAAGGTGTTTCCGATAGTGACGTTGGACGAGCTCACCGAAACCGCCGACGAGCTGGCTGCGGCAGACGCTCCGAAAACGGAGAGCGAACAAATGACCGCTATCGCGCTAAGCAGACATAATATCTGTCGAATTGTTGTTTTCATGCGTTTATCCTCCTTGTTTTATTGGGTGATGCTCTTGATTCCGAGGATATGCTTTTGTCCTGCAAGAAGATCGACCGACGAGATACGTCCGTCGCGGTTGACGTCGCAGGCCTCAAGCTGTGCGCCCGTCAGCGCGTTTATGCCGAGGATATGCTTTTGTCCTCTCAGCAGGTCGGACGAGGTGACCTTAGAGTCACCGTTGACGTCGCCGTAGACGACCACCGAGTAGCTGAGCACCGCAGTGCCGTCCTGATAAAGCAGGACCTTGTCGCCGGTTGCAATGGCGCCCGTAGTCTTGGCGTTGTCTGATGCGTCGTGCACCTCGACTGAGGCGTTGGATACGCCGAGGTTAATGATGAAGTCTTCGACGCTTGTACCTATCGCCACACCGGTGATGTAGGTTCCCACGGTGTACGAGCCGTTGATGGAGGGCGGCTTCGGCTGTTCGGGAGCAGGGCTTTCTCCGCCGGGCTCGCGATATACCGAGAGGGTATACGTTCGTGTGGTGCCGCTCGCCGCAGTGACTGTTATCTCAAAGGTATTGCTTCCGTCGGCGAGATCTATCTGACCGCCGCCTGTGACGGTGGCTGTCGAGTCATGCGCCTCGGCAATAACGTTGACCGAGCTGAGCGACGGGTCGACTATCAGGGAGTAGGAATATCCATACCTCTCAAAAGATGGGGTCAGGGTCTGCCCCTCGACCGAGAGGGCTTTAAGCAGGTTGTTGTTGCTGCCCGTTGAGGTGGGCTTTGCACAGGCCTGCTCAGGCATGTTGTTAAAAACAGGTATCTCAAAGGTATATCCGAGGTCGAGCATATCCGCATAGGCGGTGGCAAGCTTAGCCGACTCGGTAAAGACGGCCTTGATGTTGGTCATGTACTGATGGTTGTAGTAGCCGCCTGTTGATATGAGGTCAAACTTTTTGAGATAGGTATTGTTCTGGCCGACGTTGATGTATCCGTTGGCTATGAACTGTCCGCCGCCGAGCATTGCCTTGAAGGGAGTGTCCCACCCCTTGCTTTTTGCGTGCATGGCGCCCATCTCTCTTGCAGGGTGGTCGCCCGATTTGTAGGCGTTGATGTTCAGCAGGTTATAGTAGCCTTCATATCCCGGCCATGTGCCGAAGGACAGCTCGGTGCCCAAATTGCCCTGCTCCTGCAGGATGTAGGAGGCGAGATGGTATGCGCTGACCCCCGATTCGTGAGCGGCGGCAAGGATGGCGTCGATATATGTTGCGTAGCTGGCGGAGTCCTCGAGCCCTGCGGGATAGGCTCCGTTGAGGAAGGAGTTCTTGACGATGTTCTTTACGCCCTCATAGGTTTCGGTGGGGGAGTAGGACATCGATTGGAAGGCAAAGGCGTAGGTGGTGTTCAGGTAATTGCGGGGGTCGAGGGCGTAGGCGACCAGCTCGCGTGATGCCATTACCCAGCCGCCGCTGTCGTAGACGACATGGGAACCGGTGTCCCAGTTGTACGCACCCTTTTCGAATGAAAGCTCCGAACCTATCGAATATGAATAGGAGGTCAGGCTTCTGCCCTGCTCACATTCTGCGTTAAGGGCATCGTTCCATTCAAGCCCTACGTTTTTCGCGACGAATATCCATGTCGGATGAAGCTGGTGAAGGGTCCTCAGATAAGGCTTGTAGCTTTCAGGGAAGCCTTGTGAGGTGAGATAGTCCTCAAAATCGCCGTCGGGGACGTATTCGGGGACGACCTGAATGTAGGTCGAGGAGGCGTAGCCCTCCAAGTCGCCGTATTTAATGTGATACCATTCGCTGTTAGAGGTGTCGAGCAGGGTCACGGTGGCACCCTTTGGGACGGTGCCGGCCAAGGAGTATGTCCTGCCGGGGCCTGTCCGCACGTTCAGCGGATCGTCGGCGGTTATAACTATACCGACAGACTCAGCCCGTACTGCGACAGGGTTGACAAACAATGCGACCGCTCCGACGGTCAGACACAAAAACACGGCTATAGCGGACCTCAGTCGTTTCACGTCGGCACCTCCTTTACAGTTTAATTGAAAGCGTAAAACGGCACGGTTTTGACGCAGGAATGATCGAATTCGGTAAAATCACAACCATTATAACAGATGCCGACTGCTTCTTCAAGGTGCGTAATGCACAAAAAAAGATGCCGACGAGTGACAAAAGTCACTGTCGGCACCGCATTTTTTAGAAAATATTGGAATATGAGAAAAAATTTATTAAATAACGCTTGACTTTCAGGACGACCTATCATATAATAGTATACTGCATAAAAATGGGTGTCTGTGTCCTTTTCAGCCTTGACTTGCTAATGATAGCACGTTTTTACGGCAATTTCAAGCCCTGAATTCACAGGCCTCTTCTTTGGCTAATCAGATGAAGGAGTGATAAAGCCTATGGTGAGCGTTAAGCCCGTCAAACTCGGCAACAATGTCCGCATGAGCTTCTCCAAGATCAACGAAGTCTTGGATATGCCCAATCTTATTGAGATTCAGAAGGATTCATATGAGTGGTTTCTGAAAGAGGGTCTGCGTGAGGTTTTCGCGGATTTTTCTTCGGTATCGGATTTTTCTCATAATCTGGTTCTTAGCTTTATAGACTACCGTCTTGACGACAAGCCTAAATATTCCGTTACGGAGTGCAAGGAGCGCGAAACCACCTACGCTGCTCCTATGCGCGTGCGCGCGCAACTCCTTAATAAGGAAACCGGCGAGATCAAGGAGAGCGAAGTCTTTATCGGTGACTTCCCCCTGATGACCGAGTCGGGCACCTTTGTTATCAACGGTGCAGAGCGCGTAGTCGTTTCTCAGCTGGTCCGTTCACCCGGTGTTTATTTTGACGCCGAGATCGATAAGTCGGGCCGCAAGCTTTTCAACTCTACCATTATCCCCAACCGCGGAGCATGGCTTGAGTACGAGACCGATCAGAACGAGGTTCTCTACGTCCGTATAGACAAGACCCGTAAGATCCCTGTCAGCACCTTGGTCCGCGCCTTCGGCATCTTCACCGAAACTGCGATGACCAACGCTGAGATGGAGGAGCTTTTGGGTGAGGACGCTCGCTTCAAGAACACCTTGGAGAAGGACTCCACTGCCGATGTTGAGAGCGCTCTTCTCGAGGTCTACCGCAAGCTGCGTCCGGGCGAGCCTTTCACCGTTGACGGTGCCAAGGGCTATTTGTACAACCTCTTCTTCGACCCGCGCCGTTATGACATGTCGCGCGTCGGCCGCTATAAGTATAATAAGAAGCTTTCTGTTTCTCCGCGTATCTCGGGCAAGGTCGTTTCGCGTCCGGTCGTTGCGCCCCTGACGGGCGAGATCCTCGCCGATGCAGGTGAGGTGCTGACTCGCGAAAAGGCTGTTGCCATCGAGAATGCAGGTGTAAACGAGGTATACGTCACCGTTGTTGACCCCGAAGGCGGAAAGACCGAGGTTAAGGTCCTTTCCAACGGAATGGTCGACCTGAAGAACTTTGTTTCTGCCGAGGTCTACGACGCGGTATGCGACACCGTTAACGAGCACGTCAGCTTTGATCTGCTCAAGATGATCCTCGAGGACGCAAAGGATGATGAGGAGCTTAAACAGACCCTCATCGACAGCGCCGCTGAACTGATCCCCAACCATATCACCCTTGACGACATTTTTGCCTCCCTCAACTACTTCATGGGTCTGGCGCACGGTGTCGGCAACATCGACGATATCGACCATCTGGGCAACCGCCGCATCCGTTGCGTCGGCGAACTGCTCCAGAACCAGTTCCGTATCGGCTTCTCCCGTATGGAGCGCGTCATCCGTGAGAAGATGTCCCTGCAGGCACAGGATGCCGATGTTA